>JAFOCH010000121.1 GCA_017381395.1 Clostridia bacterium | reverse complement strand
TTCATTCCCGGTGCGTCACCGCCACTTGTTAAAACTCCTATTGTTTTTACTGCCATTAAAAATCACCTTAATCAAATCATCATTAAATATTAAAATGCAATCATTATATATAATAATTTCATAAAAGATTAGTGTCAAGCATTTTTTGACTTATTGCACCATTTTTGTATTTTTTTGTAACAAAAGTTGCATTATTTTTTGATTGCGACGTTTTCCTCGCCCAGAATTTCGCACAATCGGTCAATCAGGATACCATTAGCATTCACCCACATATTTTGTGGTGCGGCAAGTCGCTTTTTAGTATCGGTGCAAACGATGATAAGCCGTGTGGCACCTTTAAACTCACTCATAATATCGACCGCCCTTTTGTACTCGTCGCTTTCGAGCGACGGGATACGAATATAAAGATCACCGTTATTTCCGCTTTTGTCAACATTTTGCGAATTAGCTGGGTTTCGCCTTTTCGCATTATCGGCTGGTTTCGGCGGCACCGAATTAGGCGGATAGATGCTTTCGACGATTATATCGGGATCGCGGTCCTCTCGAATCGAGATTTTGCCGTCGATTACTATAACCTCGTCGGGCTTTATAAACCGAGCATATTCTGCAAGTTTTTTCGGGAAAAGCATAGCGCTGATGCTACCATAAACGTCCTCAACCGTCAAAAATGCCATTTGCTGACCCGATTTTGTCGCCTTTTGCTTTATTGATGTAATCTGGACAAGCAGACGCACCCTCGATTCATCCACATATTCATTATTCTCGTCATCGTCGAGAATATCACAAATATTGGCTGCGCCGATCGCGGCCGCTCTATCCTCATAATCGGACATCGGGTGACCGGAAAGATAAAGTCCCGTTACGTCGCGTTCCATATTAAGAAGCGTCTTTTCAGGATATTCGGCAACATTCGGAAAAACGTAATCTGCATCATCAAACGAGCTGTCGCTCATACCGAAAAAGCCAATTTGTCCCTCGACATTGTTCCGTTGACGGGATGAAAGCTGCTCAAAAATATCGTCCACCGAATCCATCATTTGATGGCGGTTGGCTCCAAGTCCGTCAAAAGCTCCGCATTTTATAAGACTTTCGACCGCGCGTCTATTCAAATCTCGGTCAAAAAGGCGTTCGCAGAAATCATATAAGCTCTTAAACTCGCCCTTCATTTCTCTCTCGATAAGCATTCGGTCGATTACCCCGCTACCGAGATTTTTTACCGCAAGTAAACCAAATCGAATGGCTTTATTATATACCGAGAATCCCTTTTGCGACTCGTTTACGTGGGGCGGCAAAACGGGTATTCCCATTCGGTGACATTCGGCTATATTCTGGGACACCTTTGACGCGGAATCGAGAAATCCCGACAAAAGTGAAGCCATATATTCCCTGCCGTAATGCGTTTTGAGATACGCGGTTTGATACGCGACATAGGCATATGCCGCCGCGTGAGATTTATTAAACGCATAGGAGGCAAAGGATGACATACTGTCGAAAATTTCGTTAGCCGCCTTTTCACCAACGCCGCGTTTTACCGCGCCATCACAGTCGGCATCACCATAAATAAACGCCTGTCTTTCCCTCTCCATTACGTCGTGTTTTTTCTTTGACATTGCGCGGCGAACAATATCCGCTCGTCCAAATGAATAGCCCGCAAGCTCGCGGAATACCTGCATTACCTGCTCCTGATAGACAAGACAACCGTAAGTAACCTTTAATATCGGCTCGAGCTGAGGTGTGGCATAAGTAATTTTGCCCGAATGACGATTAGAAATATAGGTTGGGATTGATTCCATAGGTCCCGGACGGTACAAGGAAAGTACGGCAATAATATCCTCGATGTCAGTAGGTTTAAGCTGTGAAAGCACACGTTTCATCCCCGCCGATTCAAGCTGAAATACGCCGTTTGTTTGACCGTCAGAGAAAAGAGCAAAGGTCTTTTTATCATTCATCGGGATTTTATTTATATCAAAGTCGGGCTCACGCCGTCTGATCATCTTCACCGTGTCATCAATTATGGTAAGGTTACGAAGCCCCAAAAAGTCCATTTTAAGCAGACCGAGTCGTTCGAGCGTGGTCATTGTAAACTGGGTTACAACGGCATCGTCATTGGTTGCAAGAGGCACGTATTCGTCAACAGGGTCGCGGGTGATTACCACTCCTGCGGCATGTCGGGACGCATGACGAGGCATACCCTCAATCTTTTTCGACATATCGATAAGATTACGAATTGTCGAGTCGTTTTCATACAGTTCGTTTAGTTCCTCAGAGTCGTTAAGCGCCTTTTCAATAGTAGCGTTTAGCTCGAAAGGAATCATTTTTGCCACTCGGTCAGCGGTGGCATAAGGAATTGCAAGTGTTCGCGCAACGTCGCGGATTGCCGCCCTTGCCTTTAAGGTACCGAAGGTAACAATTTGGGCAACGTGGTCGGCTCCGTATTTTCGTACTACGTAGTCGATTACTTCCTGACGACGAACGTAGCAAAAATCTATATCAAAGTCGGGCATTGACACTCTTTCGGGATTGAGAAAACGCTCAAAAATAAGCTCGTGCTTTATCGGGTCGATGCCGGTTATTCCCACGCAATAGGCACAAAGACTTCCTGCACCTGAGCCACGTCCGGGCCCAACGGGGATTCCCCTATCCTTTGCATATCTGACAAAGTCCTGAACAATCAGGTAATAGTCGATATAGCCCATACTATTTATAACCGACAGCTCGTATTCGAGACGGTCAATTATTGAGCTACTGACGTCCTTTCCGTAAAGGCGATAAAGTCCGTCATAGCACATTTTTCTGAAATACTCAAAGTGGTCAACCTCACCGATGTCGAAAAGGGGCAACTTTGTTTCGCCAAAGGTGAAATCGACGTTACAGCGGTCGGCAATCAGTCGGGTATTTTCGATTGCCTGAGGATATGCCGAAAACAGCTCGGTCATTTCCTCTTCGCTCTTTAAATAAAAATTATCTGTTTGATAACCTAAGGGATTGTCCTCGTCAACTGTATGGTTAGTTTGGATGCAGACAAGTACCTTTTGCACCATACTGTCCGACCTTTCGACATAATGGACGTCATTGGTCGCGACGAGGGGTATCCCCGTTTCTTCCGAAAGGCGAACAAGCTGGGGTAAAACGCGGATTTGCTCGTCGATTCCGTGATTTTGAATTTCGATATAGAAATTATCCCTGCCGAAAACCGACTGATACCATTTAGCTATTTCGACCGCCTTTTGATAATCCCCTGCCGAAATTGCACGCGGAATCTCACCCGCCAAGCAGGCAGAAAGGGCTATCAGTCCCTCGTGATATTCTTCTAGTAAATCGTGGTCGATTCGCGGCTTGTTATAAAAGCCGTCAACGAATGATTTTGATACCAGTTTAATTAAATTCTGGTACCCAATTTCATTCTTACACAAAAGGATTAGGTGAGCATGTTCGGAGTCAAACTCGTGTACTTTGTCGGTATGCTTTCGCGCGGCGACATACACCTCACAGCCGATAATCGGCTTTATCCCCTCGGCTTTGCACGCTTCATAAAACTCGATAACACCGTACAATACACCGTGGTCGGTGATTGCGAGAGCGGTTTGACCAAGTTCCTTTGCAGCATGAGCAAGCTTACCTATACGGCAGGCGCCGTCAAGCAAGCTATATTCGGTATGAACGTGAAGATGAACGAAACTCATGCCTAAGAACCCTCTTTCGTGTGGATTTTATATGTTATCTCGAGTCTTTTATATACTATCGGCTATTTCGATGAGCCGTTTTAGTCTGTGATTCAGTCCCGACCTGCTGCAACCCGAAATTTTGCAAAGCTGACTGAGCGATGCCTCTGGATTGTCGCGGCGCAAAATTGCCGCTTCTTTAAGCGGGTCGGTCAAGGTATCGAGTAAACCTTTTTCGATTATTTTGTTGATTGCGGCGGTTTGGTCGCCCGACGCGTGAACAGTTTTTACAAAATTGGCATTCTCGAAATTGCTTACTCGGTTGATTTTATTTCGCATATCCTTTTCGACCTTTATTTCCATAACGGCGAGTGACGCATTGACGGCGCCGACGAGGGTAAGCATATCCTCAACCGCGGCACTATGCTTGTAATAAACGTAGTAGGTACCGTCACGCTCGACCATTTTCGGATTTTCGATTATTCCTGATAAAAAGCCGAAAAGATACTGTGCCATTGTTTTAGACGGGCACAAAAATTCGAGACGATATTCTTTATTCGGGTCGGTTAAAAAGCCGCACGAGAGAAAAACTCCGCGCAAAAATGCCGACACACAGCAATCATTCTGAATCAAATTATCTGCCGGCTTGTCCCCACTTTTAAGCTTTGAAACGACCAGTTTTCTATCCGCCGATTCGGGCACTGTGACCTTGTTCACACCGCCGTCGGTGACAATATGCTCGAAATTCACCCTCATACGTTTTTTTAACAGAAAGCATAAATGCTCGGCAACGTCACTATAATCGGTGTAAAAGCTAATCTTTTCCTCGCTTAAATGCCGCGAAAAAAGTAGCATTCCCGCACATTCAGCCGTAAGACAGCATGATTTGGTATGCCGCATTCTGCACAGCTCTGATTTTACCTCCGATGAAAAAGACATATGTTTACACCTCCTATTAAACAAGTTATTCAAAATGCCCTTAACCAAAATGAATTAAGGGCATAAAACATTATTTTTTGATATCGCGGTGATTTATTCCTGCGTTATATCCATTTTGGATCAGATGCTGCTGCATCTCTAACGCAAAGGTGACCGAGCGATGCTGACCACCGGTACAACCGAATGCTATTATAAGCTGACTCTTTCCCTCTTTTATATAAAGTGGAATGAGAAAATCGACCATATCAAACAGCTTTTTTCGCAATTCTTTTGCTTCGTCGGTTGACAAAACATAGTCGCGGACTTCTTTGTCAAGCCCGGTTTTATCCTTTAATTCAGGCACGTAAAAGGGATTTGGCAAACATTTTACGTCAAAGACGAGATCAGCATAACTGAGTCCACCGTGCTTTGCGCCGTATGACATACAGAGAATGGACATTCCATCCTTTTTGTTATCTAAAAATAACGTCTTTACTCGTTCGCGAAGTTCTGTTGCCGAAAGGTCGCTAGTATTAACGACATAATCGGCAATATCACGAAGCTTACCGACCATCTGCCTTTCGCGACGGATAGCTTCGGGTAAAACTCCGCCTGCCGCTTCGATCAAGGGATGCTTACGGCGAGTTTCTTTAAATCGGCGTTCGATAACCTTGTCCTCTGCTTCGAGATAGAGAAAATCAAAGCTATGAAATCCTGCACGAAGGGTAGCAACCGCGCTGACAAGGTCGTCATACATTTCGCCCCCGCGTATATCGGTGACAATCGCAATTTGGTCATGCTTATTTTGTGAATCAATAAGCAGATTTACAAAGGTAGGTAATAAAAATGCCGGCACGTTATCAACACAATAGAAGCCAATATCCTCCATTGCGTTCATAACCTGTGATTTTCCCGAGCCGGACATACCGGTAATTACAACCAAATTCATATACCTTTCATCCTTTGATAATTCAAACTAATTAAATAAATCACTTTTCGCCAATGACTTTTATTTCGGGCTCAAGCTTGATACTCTTTGCCAAAAACACTTCTTTCTGAATATGCTCGACGAGTCGCATTACATCAAAGCAGGTTGCTCCACCAATATTGATAACGAATCCTGCGTGCTTTTTACTAACCTCGGCGCCACCGATTCGGTATCCTTTGAGTCCGCATTCGTCGATAAGTGCCGCCGCAAAGCCACCAACAGGGCGCTTAAATGTGCTTCCTGCCGATGGGTAATCAAGGGGCTGTTTATCCTTTCGCCGTGACATAAAATCGTCCATTTTGGCGCGGATTTCGCCCTTATCCCCAGGGATCAATCGTACGGTCGCGCTAATGATAACGTTATCATTGGTGCTAAAAATGCTATGGCGGTAGCTGAGATCGGCATCAGCGGCGGACATTGTATGAATTTCGCCATCGGATGTCATATACTCAATCTCGGTGAGGATATTCTTCATCTCGCCATCGTAAGCGCCTGCATTCATATAAACTGCACCGCCAACAGTACCGGGTATGCCCCAAACAAATTCGGCACCGGTAAGCGAATTTTCGTAAGCGAGATCGCTGAGTCGAGATAATCTGACACCTGCCGAAACCTTTATCTCATAAGCGTTTATCAGCTCGATTTCGTTAAGGCAGGACGCAGTTGTGACAACGACGCCGCGAATCCCCTTATCCGAAATAAGCAGATTAGAGCCGTTGCCGAGGATAAAGCAGTAAATACCGCTTTTTTCACACTCAGACACGATTTTTTGCAATCCTTCCACTGTGACAGGAGTCACAAAAAGGTCGGCGGGGCCGCCAATTCGGAAGGTAGTATGCTGACTCATCGGCTCGTTCAATTTATACTGACAGCCGTATTTTTCGGCCGTTTCGATAATATTGGTATAATCGATATTCAAATCAGAAATTTCCTTTTCAGTTTATTTGAGATTACCGAGCAATGCTGCGCCGATAAGTCCTGCATCGCCGCCAAGCTCGGCAACGACAACCTTTGTATAATCGGCTTCGTTATTTCCGTAGGTTTCCTTTTCGACATATTCGCGAAGCGGCTTTATGAGATATTCCTTTTCGTTACAGATGCCGCCACCGATACACAAAACTTCGGGACGAATGATATTGATGATATTTGTAACGCCGCAAGCGATGTAGTAGATGTAACGGTCAACAACTTCGCTACCGACCTTGTCACCCATTCT
>JAFOCH010000120.1 GCA_017381395.1 Clostridia bacterium | reverse complement strand
GTCGGTTCTCATATAGGTAATGAGACCTGTTGTACCCAGCTCGTTGACGTCGACACCTTCGTAAAGAGTTTGTGCTGCACGCATTGTTCTCTGTGCTGTAAATCCGAGCTTACGAGAAGCTTCCTGCTGCATGGTTGAGGTGATAAACGGAGGTGCGGGCTTACGAGTTCTGACGCCCTTTTTGATTGATGCAACTGTAAATTCAGCATCCTTTACTGCGTCAAAAATTTCGTTAGCTTCCTGCTCGTTATGAATATCAATTTTTTCAGTTGCAGTACCATAGAATTTGGAATCGAATGCCTTTGTATCGCCTTTTTTGCATAACTTGGCGTCGATTGTCCAGTATTCTTCGGGTACAAACGCTCTGATTTCACGTTCTCTGTCAACAATAATCTTTACCGCTACCGACTGAACTCGTCCCGCAGAAAGACCGCGTCTGACCTTTTTCCACAAAAACGGGCTGAGCTTGTAACCAACGAGTCGGTCCAAAACTCGACGTGCCTGTTGAGCATCAACCAGGTCAATGTCAATCTTTCTCGGTGCTGTCATACCATCGGTGACACCGGTTTTTGTAATTTCGTTGAAGGTAACACGATTTTCACTGTCCACATCCAGCGCAAGCATCTGTGCCAAATGCCACGAAATAGCTTCCCCCTCGCGGTCAGGGTCGGTTGCGAGATAAACTGATTCTGATTCTGACGCCTTTTGTTTGAGCTTTTTAATCAAATCGCCCTTTGAATCGATGTTAACGTACTGCGGCTTGAATCCGTGGTCAACATCGATACCGATTTTTGACTTTGGAAGGTCACGAACATGGCCGTTTGATGCAACTACTTCGTAACCTGAGCCCAAGTATTTCTTTATTGTTTTTGCCTTTGCAGGTGACTCAACGATAACTAATTTGGACACTTTTAGTCCCCCTTGAATTTTTATATATTAAACTTAAATTATAAACAAACCTTATATCTTTCGCCCGCCATAGCTTCAATAATTCCCATTATTTCAAGCTCGGTTGCGGCCGAAAGTGCATTTGAAACCGACAGTCCGCTCTTTTCAACCAGCTCGTCAAAGAGCATCACAGTTTTATAAAACGCTAAATACAGTTTCTTTGCATTGTCTGATAAATTCTCGACCGATTTGTCGGGTACAAATTCTTTTATTTCATCATTTTTTTTAGATTCAATTTGATCTTTTTTCTTAACAGTTTTTGACTCAATCGTAATTCTTTGTTTCTTTTTATCCTCGCGATTATCCTCGTCAAAGAATAAGGGTGCGTCATTCATTTCACCTTTTAGCATTTCGCCGCAACCCATAATATTTATCTTGTGAGGGTAAATATGCGTGTATTCCTCTAAAATGTCGAGAGGTGATGTAATAACCTTTGCTCCGTCGCGGATAAGCCGATTCGAGCCGACGTATCTTTCTGACGAAAGGTCACCGGGAATAACAAAGATATCCCTTCCCTGTTCAAGTGCGTGTTCGACCGTTATAAGTGCGCCGCTCTTTCTACCTGCTTCGACTACAACGGTACCTAAACAAAGACCTGAAATCAAGCGATTTCTGACCTGAAAATTATGCCGAAATACAGGATAATCGGGCTGAAACTCGCTTATAAGTGCGCCATTGGAAGCAATGTCCATTCTGAGTTCATCATTAGTGGCGAGATAGCCATAATTCAATCCGCAAGCAAGTATAGCAATCGTATTACCTTTTGCCCTTAAAGCACCTGTATGAGCGGACGTGTCGATTCCGACAGCACCACCACTGACGATAAAAGCACCTGCTTTTGTCAGTCGTTCACTCAGTTCATATGTCAAGGCACGGCTATAACCGCTTGCCTTTCTGGCTCCGACAATAGCAATCGCAACCTCGTTATCAATATCGGGCATATTTCCGTAAACGTACAATACGGCTGGTGGATTTATGATATGCTTTAATCGCATCGGGTATAAAGGATTTTCGGGTGTAATTATTTTATACCCTAATTTTTCACATTTTTCAATCGTTTTGTATGCAAAATCTAAATCATATTTTTCAATTCTATTGATTTCTGATTTGTTAAACAGCTTTGACGAAATCTTTTCTTTATAGGGAGCGTTGTAGAACGCTTTTACAGAGCCGAACACGTCAAGCACCTTGAATATCTTTCGGCTACCGTATCCGAGTACGTTCTGCAAATAAATCCAATAAACATTGTTATTACTGCGCATATTATTTCATTAGCTCCCACATCAGAATCGCTGCTGCAGAAGCGGCATTAAATGATTCTGCACGACCTGTTATCGGAATTGTAACTCGTCTGTCACATATTTCCTTCGCTCTGGGTGAAAGGCCATTACCCTCGTTGCCGATAATGATTGCATCGCCGTTTTTGAATCCAATTTCGTTCAAATTTTCGGCATCTTTATCTACAACAGAGGCAAAAAGTGTAATGTCCTTACTTTGTGATAATTCATGAAGTGAATCAATATCGTCAAAATGAAACAGTGCAAGTCGGAGCATAGAGCCCATCGAAGCTCGTTGTGCCTTTGGTCCAAACGGATCGCAACAATTACCGATTAAAATCATACCGCTCATACCGAGCGACTCAGCTGTACGCGAAATGGCTCCCAAATTTGACGGATCTGATACATTTTCGCACGCAATATATCGTCCATCCGACGAAATGCTTTCACGCGCCGATTCAATATCATGCATAACGCAAACGGCAATAACCCCTTGAGGAGAAACAGTATCAGATATTTTTGCGAATACGTCATTTGTTACCAAATACGCTTCGTCTGCTTTTTCAGCCAGGAGTGAAATGCTTTCGTCATAACGTTCATTTGCCGATTCGGTGAAAAACACTGTCTTAATTTCAATGCCGCTATTGGCCGCATCGATGCAAAGACGAACACCTTCGAGGACAAAAAGGCCGCTTTGTTTACGATGCTTTGACGATGAAAAAAGCTTTACAGTTTCTTTAATTTTTTTGTTGTCTTTTGCTGTAATTTTAGTAATCAATGCGTCTTTCTCCTCCCGTAATTTTTGCTTATAAATTGATTAAAACACGCCCGAGGTTATCGAGCGTGTTCAAAATTATTTTGCAAGAGCGTCCTTTGCAGTCTGTACAAGAGTAGCAAATCCAGCGGCATCACTTACAGCGATGTCGGCAAGCATTTTGCGG
>JAFOCH010000119.1 GCA_017381395.1 Clostridia bacterium | reverse complement strand
TCTCGGCGACGATTACGAGGTGGTTTGGCCGTACGAAAACGGACGTTTCTGCAAATATATGCTCAACGAGCTCGGTCGCTGGTTTAATGCCTGCGGTGAGCCGGATATTATCCACTGGAACGTCGGACTGTGGGATACCTCGGTCGTTTGTAAGGAGGACGGTGCCTTTACACCCATCCCTGAATTCCTGAAATATATCGATTTTACCCTCCGCGAGCTGAGAAAAAAGACCGACAAGGTCATTTTTGCCACCATCACTCCCGTAAAAGAGGGCTCACCCAACCAAAAGGTTGAGTATATCGAGGAATATAACCGTCAGCTTATCCGCTTTATGAAGGAAAATGACTGCCCGGTAAACGACCTTTTTGCTCTCCTCAACCCCGATAAAGAGAATACTATCGGTCCCGACTGCATTCACGTTTCGCCCCTCGGTGCCGAAATGTGCGCAAAGGCGGTTGCCGACGCAATTCGCGAAATTGACAGGTGAGAAAAATGGATGAATATAATGTAAATGAATTAGAAAAGGTTGACGGCGCAGCTGACAAGACAATCGACGCACCCGTTGACGAGGCAGCCGAAGTTGCAGACGAGTCGATTGCCGCTGCCGATGGTACTACAAATGAAGATACCGCCAATGACGTGAATCTCACTACTTTGGCTGCGCAAGGTGACGGTAACGGCCAAGCCATCAACGGCAAAAAGTCGCCCCTTTTCGATAACCTCACACTATTTTTAATAATGATGGTGATTGGGTTTGTCGCCTCGATTGTCGTATGTCACCTTTTTGGAAACTGGTATCTCGGATTTATCCTGGGTGGCTATCTGGGTACAGCCCTCGGACTCGTTTCCCTTTTCGTCCGCAAATTTGGTTCAAAAAAGTAAAAATCACAATATTTATTATATATAATGTAAGAGAGCGCGTTGAAGCTGATGCTTCGACGTGCTTTTTTTGTGAATATTTTGGGACTGCGGCCGGTTTTCAAATAGGCGAAATGCCGCTTTTTTGTAACCGAATGTTTCATAAAAGCCAATAAACTCCCCTGCAAATTTGACCGATTTTAGATAAAAAAGGCGGTAAAACCAATATTTTTTTGAATAAAATCGATTTTTTACCGAATTTTATTTTTCTAAAATCGAATAATACGCGTTTTTTTATTTTTTTAATGCGAAATGCCCCTTTAACCAAAGCCGAATTTTGACGAAACTTTTGCTAAATCAACGCAGGCAACCTCCGAAAAAGCCGATAATATCAAGCTTTTTTGGCATTCGACATTTTTCGTTAATTATTTTTGGGAGGTTGCACAAACAAAAAGCAGAAAAGCATTTATTACGAGCGGTTACAAAGGTTACAAAGGTGTAACAATTTACTTTATTTTTCTAAAATAGAAATTTATTTGTTAAATATGCACAAAAGGAATATAGTTTTTTACCTTGACATTGGTATTTCATTTGAATATAATTGCCAACAGGTCGATAAAATAGGACTGTGGGATAATTCTCCCGCTTTAACCTTTTTATTACAGAAAGATTACAAATCAGCCGAGAATTAGATTAGATCACGGGGAAATGAGGATCAATCACAATGAATCAGCTCTTAAAGAAAACCCCTACGGTTTTCCGTCAAGGCATCGCAATCATGCTGGCAATGGTAATCGTTATTTCAACCCTTACCTTTGGTCTGAACGCTATGATAAATAAGATCAAGATCATCGACACCAGCTTCTTTAAGGTAATTTACACATTAAGCTCGAGCCCGTCATCAATTCTGGCTAACGCAGGAATCAAGCTCGACAGCGAGGACACCTATTCAATGAACTGGCTCAACGGCCGTGAGGGTGAGCTCATCCTTAAGCGCGCTGTTGAAGTTACCGTCAGCTATAATGGTGAGGACGTTCAGGTTACCCTCCCCCAAGCCACTGTAAAAGAGGCAATTGACAAGGCAGGATTTACCCTCACCGACGATATGGTGCTTAACTGCTCGGTTAACTCAACCGTTACCGAAGGTATGTCAATCGAAATATACGACGTTATCACCGAAACTGTTTACGAAGACGAAGCAATCCCCTTTGAAACCGTTAAGGAAAAGTCGTCAAAGCTCGTAAAGGGCACCGAAAAGATTGCCGTAGAAGGCAAAAACGGCACAAAGAGATACACCTACACCCGTACAGTTATCAATGGTGAAACCGTATCAAAGGAACTTGTAGGCGAGGAAATCGTTGAAAAGCCGACCAATTGCAAGATTTTGATCGGAACAAAGACGACCACCATCTCGGCAACAAAGCCGTCAACCACTACAAAGCCCTCTACAACTACTAAACCGTCGACTACTACCAAGCCGTCGACTACCACTCCGTCAACCTCCACCGACAAGGTAGAGAATAACGACACAACAACCGAAACCGATAAGAATACTTCGACCGAATCGGCTCCCGAAAGCTCGGAAACCACAACAAAGACGGTTTATTACACAAAGGCCGGCTACAAGTACGTTTCTTCGCTTAAGCCGAGCAAGGACTTCTTACTCGATGAAAACGGAATCCCCGTTAACTATTCAAAGAAGATTACAGGTAAGGCAACCGCATACTCATACGATGCAGGTAGCTTGACCGCTACCGGCAAAAAGGTTCGTACCGGCTACGTTGCCGTTAACCCCAAGCAAATACCCTACGGCACAAAGCTATTTATCCGTACAACCGACGGAAAGTACGTTTACGGCTACGCATCAGCCGAGGACACAGGCGGCTTTGCTAAAAAGGGAAAGATTACAGTTGACCTTTTCTTCCCCTCAACAAGCGCTTGCTACAAATTCGGCGTTCGTAACGTAGAAATCTACGTTCTCAACTAGTTTATTTATCGGTGCTGCTGAAAAATGCAGCACCGATTTTTTTATGCCTCGGGTGATTATGGGGTATGTCACTCCCCTTTTTTTGCCCGAAAAGTCGCGCAAAACCGCTACATATTGCGGGTCGAAAATAGTTTGGTACAAGCTGAAAAAATTGCTTGACCTTGCGTGACTTTTGTGGTAAAATGTTCAATACCTCTAAGAGGGTTTATTTTTTGCGCATAAATCCACTTATCGAGGAAGGCTAAATTTTTCCGTAAAACGGGAGGTGCCGTCAATGAGAGTAAAAATTACATTAGCTTGTACAGAGTGCAAGCAGCGCAACTACAATACTATGAAAAACAAGAAGAAT
>JAFOCH010000118.1 GCA_017381395.1 Clostridia bacterium | reverse complement strand
TCAAAATGAACAGGATGAAGCACGTTTTGTTGCTGATTCGATACTCGATAACATAAATAGCGGGTACAAGGAATCCGATTTTGCTGTAATTTACCGAATGAATGCGCAATCAAATGCGGTGGAAAATGTATTTTCACGCTCGGGAATAAAATACCGCGTTTACGGTGGATTAAAGTTCTTTGACAGAAAAGAAATCAAGGATATTTTGGCATATCTTAACCTTATAAATAATGTAAGGGATAATATTGCCCTGACACGAATTATTAACGAACCAAAGAGAAGTATTGGTGCAACAACGGTTGGTAAAATGACCGAGCTTTCCTATCAGCTGAATATGCCCATTCTCGAAATTATGCGAAATGCCGACCAGTATGCAACCTTAAAATCTGCGGCGACAGAGCTCATCAGCTTCGCGAATATGATTGATAATTTATCCGAATATGCGGAAAATGCAGAACTTCAAGAAATATTTAATAAGGTGCTTGATGATACGGGTTACATACTTGCGCTCAGAAATTTGGGCGATGAAGGCAAGGATAAAATCGAGAACGTAAACGAACTTTTATCAAGCATTGTTAAATATGAGGAAGAAAACGAGAACGCGACCCTTTCTGGATTTTTAGAGGAAATTTCGCTTATTACCGATATGGACCGCGACGACGCTGATGACGATAACCGAGTTTCGCTGATGACAATGCACACGGCAAAGGGACTCGAATATCCTATTGTATATATAATAGGTGTTGAGGAAGGAATCTTTCCCGGTAGTCAGTCGATTTATGCCGGTGATGCCGAAATTGAAGAAGAACGTCGACTCGCTTATGTTGGCATTACCCGTGCCAAAAAGAAGCTTTATATTTCCAATGCGTATCAGCGAATGCTTTTCGGCAGGACCGAGAGAATGAGAGAGTCTCGCTTTATTGGCGAAATCGATGCAAATCTCATTGAAAGAAAAAGTTCGTCGTTCGTTGGTGGATTTTCGGGTGACTTCGGTAGCCGAAATTCAGGAGGATTTGCCGTTTGTAATTCAGGAGGTGGCTATTCATCAGGCGGTTGCTCTTCAGGCGGTTACTCGTCTAGCCGCAGTAGCAACAGCTATTCTGCGTCAAGCTCATATAATCAACCAAAGACACAGATGCCGAAACCGTCCTTTGAGAAAAAAGCCGCAGCACCCAAAATTGTTTATTCAGTCGGTGAACGAATTAAGCATAAGACGTTTGGCGAAGGAATGATTACCTCGGTAATACCGATGGGTAACGATTCAATGCTCGAAATTGCCTTTGACTCGGTAGGGACAAAAAAGGTTATGGCAAATTTCGCAAAACTCGAAAAAATTTAATATTTTTAGTCACAATACAACCTCTTCAACATAGAATATTATAGAAGTTTCAGGTATGGTTCATACCGAATGTTTCTTCATAATATTGTTGGGGAGGTTCATTTTATGGCTGAAATCAGTGCAAACGGCGATTTTAGAGAGGCGGTTTGTATAGATGGGGGAAGGGTTTACGACTCGTGTTGTGACAGAGATTGTCTGGATGATATCGAGGTTTATTTTTCTCCTAAAGTTGACGAAATGATTGCTCGCGCTACGACAATCCGTTGCAAGTGCGCAGAGGTTGAAAATGTGTATATTGATGTTGAACCGGTACATCTTAACAGAGGTTATTATTCTTGCGATTTAACCTTCTTTTTTGTGCTTAAATTTGATCTGTTTATGAGTCAGCATTCGTCACCTGTTTCTATTGAAGGTGTTGCCTTTTATAACAAAAAGGTTATCCTTTATGGAAGCGAGGGTAAGGTAAAGGTGTTTTCAAACGAATATGCGCTCGACTATGAAAACGATCATCAGGCATCACCCAGAAGTAATTTGCCTAAATGTGTTGTCGAATGTGTAGATCCCATTCCGCTCACTGCCGCGATAAAGACTGTTTGCAATAACACCTGTCATTGTCCCGTACCGAGAAGAATTTGTGATAAACTTGGCGGCGACATAAGAGAAAGCTATAATTCGGGCGAAAAAGCTGTGTTTGTAACCCTTGGTCTTTTTACCATCGTACAGCTTATCAGAAACGTACAAATGCTTATTCCGGTATATGATTTCTGCATACCCGAAAAGGAATGTAGCAATGGAACTGATAATCCTTGTGAAGTATTCAGCAGACTCGATTTTCCGACTGATGACTTTCTCCCACCGAGAGAGTGCAGGGGCGGAATTTGCGGCTGTAATAACACCCATTCTTGTTCAAAATGCAACAACGATAAGGACGACTAATTGCAAAAAGCACCTTCCTACTTCAAGGAGGGTGCTTTTTATATTGGTTATATTGGTTAAAATGTATGTATTTCATTGATTTAATTGATGATTTTTATATTTATTTTGCACTTGAAAAAATGAGATATGGTATGCTATAATGTTTTTGTTTGAAAAACACTTGTATTTTTACGGGGGACATAATGGGAAAGTTTTTGCTTATCAACAGTAAAATATTACCCGACGTTTATACAAGGGTGCTTGAAGCGAAAAAGTTGATTTCCGATGGCGTTGTAAAGAACGCAACCGAAGCTGCAAAGCTTGCCGGAGTATCGCGAAGTGCCTTTTATAAATATAAGGATAGCGTCTTTGATTACAATGAACGTTACGAGGGACATATTTTTACTCTACATATTATATTAGAGGATCGCGCAGGAGTAATGATGCAGTTTGTTAATGCGCTATATAAACTGGGTGCAAACATTCTTACTGTTTATCAGGACATTCCAAATGGCGGACGAGCCTCGTTATCGGTTAGTTTTAGATCAGGTTTGGATGACCTGAACATTTCCGAAATGGTCGAGATGTTAAAAACGGTTGACGGCGTTGTTTCTGTTACACAGATATTAGGTTAAAGGTGATATTATGATAAATATAGCAATTATGGGACATGGTGTAGTCGGCTCAGGTGTTGTCGAGGTTTTATTACATAACCACGATGGAATTACCAGCCGTGCCGCCGAAGAAATTAATATAAAGCATATTTTAGATTTACGCGAATTTCCCGACAGTCCTTTGAGCGACAGATTTACAAAGGATTTTAACGACATTCTTAATGACGAAAGCGTAAAAATTGTTGTCGAAACAATGGGTGGAGTAAAACCTGCCTACGATTTCGTAAAATCGTGCCTGTTAGCAGGAAAGAGCGTTGTTACCTCGAACAAAGAGCTCGTCGCAAAGCACGGACAGGAACTTGTCACAATAGCAAAGGAAAACAATCTTAACTTCTTATTTGAGGCAAGCGTAGGCGGCGGTATTCCCATCATTCGTCCTATGACCCAGTGTCTTGCCGCCAATAAAATTTGTGACGTAATCGGTATTTTAAATGGAACAACTAACTTTATTATGACTAAAATGATAAAGGATAATACCGATTTTAAGGAAGCCCTTGCAATAGCTCAGCAGCTCGGTTATGCCGAAAAGGATCCGACTGCTGACGTTGAAGGTCACGATGCATGCAGAAAGATTTGTATTTTAGCATCGCTGGCTTTTGGCAAGCACGTATATCCCGAAAGTGTATATACTGAGGGTATCTCAAACATCACCCTTCGCGATGTTGAATATGCGTCAAAATGGGGTGGAGTTATAAAACTTCTCGGTAAGGTTTCTATTCTCGAAAATGGAAAGATTGCTGTTACCGTTTATCCTGCATTCGTATCGAATGAAAGTCAGCTTTCACTTGTTGATGACGTATTTAATGCGATAATGGTAAATGGCGATGCTACCGGCGAAGTAATGTTCTATGGCCGTGGTGCAGGAAAGCTTCCTACCGCAAGTGCTGTTGTTGCTGACGTAATCGACTGCGTTAAGCATATTAAGGCGAGAAAATATCTCGACTGGGCACCTGCCGAGGACAACTATGTTGTGAATTATCTCGATATAAAAACGAGATTATTTATACGAGCAAAAACCGATGATTACAACGCTGATAAAAAGAGCATTGTTGATAATTTCGGTGACGTTCAGTTCCTGTCCAACGAGGGCAACGAAATAGCATTTATTACAGATGAAAATATCGAGCGCGAGCTTAGGAATAGTTTGGAAAAATCCGGACTTAAAGCCGATGCAGTTATTCACATTCTGTAATGATATAAGAGGGGAAATGGTTTAATTATGTCAATTATTGTTCAAAAATTCGGCGGAAGCTCGGTAGCTGACGCTGAACGCGTTAACCGCGTAGCAGGCATTATTGCCGACACATACAGATCAGGTCACGACGTAGTAGTTGTAGTTTCTGCTCAGGGTGATACCACCGACGATCTTATCGAAAAAGCAAAGGAAATAAATCCTAATGCTTCAAAGCGTGAAATGGATATGCTCCTTTCCGCGGGTGAACAGATTTCTGTTGCGTTACTCGCCATGGCAATCGAAAAGCACGGTCTTCCGGTAAAATCCTTGCTCGGTTGGCAGGTTGGTGTTCATACCGATTCAATTTACGGAAACGCACGTATTAAGACAGTAGATACCGAAAGAATGACTGCCGAGCTTTCACAGAGAAACATTCTCATTGTTGCAGGATTCCAGGGTATTAACAAGTTTGATGATATTACTACACTCGGCCGCGGCGGCTCGGATACAAGCGCTGTTTCTTTAGCGGTTGCATTAAAGGCCGAAAAATGCCAGATTTTCACCGACGTTGAAGGCGTATATACTGCCGACCCGCGTTTAGTACCTAACGCACAGAAGCAGGAAGAGGTTAGCTATAATGAAATGCTCGAACTTGCTACATTAGGTGCGCAGGTATTACACAACCGCTCGGTAGAAATGGCTCAAAAATATGGAATCGAGCTCGAAGTACTTTCAAGTATCACAAACCAAAAGGGAACAATGGTAAAGGAGAAATTAACCGTGGAAAAGACAATTATCAGAGGCGTTGCAAAGGACGACAATATTACTCGTATTTCAATAGTAGGACTCGAAGATGTACCTGGCGTAGCATTCAAGCTTTTTGATCGCCTGGCACAGAAGCACGTTAACGTTGACATCATTCTTCAGTCTGTTGGTAGAGACGGTACAAAGGATATTACCTTCACTGTCAGCAAGGATCAGCAGGACATCGCTATGGAAGTAGTTACTGCATTTGATTCAAAGGCAAAGGTTTCCTGCGACAATAACATTTCAAAGGTTTCTATCGTAGGTAGCGGTATGGAAACTCACCCCAACGTAGCTGCAAAGATGTTTGAAGCACTCTATGCTGCTGATATCAACATTCAGATGATTAACACCAGCGAAATCAGGATTTCTGTACTCATCGACATCAACGATTCTAAAAAGGCAGTTAAGGCAGTTCACGACGCATTTATTAAATAATTTATATGGCTTAATTATATGGCTGCTTAAAAAATTTAGGCAGCCATACCATTATGTGAGGGATTTATGACAGTATATGATGTTTGCATTATTGGTGGCGGAGCATCAGGTTTAATTGCTGCCATTTCTGCAAAAAGGATCCGACCGGATTTAAATGTTATTGTAATTGAAAAGAACGACAGGGTAGGAAAAAAGCTGATAAATACGGGAAACGGCCGTTGCAATATCACAAATGCGGATATTTCGTCTGACCATTATTATTCATCTGATGAAGGCTTTTTCGATTATTTTGACGGATTTTCCTTGAACGATACAAAGGATTTTTTTGAAAGCATCGGCGTATTGTTTAAAGAGGAGAAAAAAGGCAAAATATATCCTTATTCATTACAAGCGTCGTCGGTTCTCGATGCTTTGAGATACGAGTGTGAACGACTTTCCGTTGACATCCATTGTAGCGAAAGGGTCGAGAAACTCGATAAATCTAATGAAGTGTTCCAGGTTGGGACCAATATTTCGACATATACCTCATCTACTGTTATCATTGCCGCAGGCGGTGCTGCGTCGGATAAACTCGGCGGTTGCAGGGACGGATATAATTTGCTTAAACAGTACAGTCATACATGTACACCGTTATATCCTTGTATCACGGCGGTAAAGACTGAATTAAATCTCATCAAAGCGCTAAAAGGAATAAAGACGGATGTAGTCCTCACCTTGAAGGTGGGAAAATTCAAAAAGTCGGATTTTGGCGAAATTCTTTTCACTGAATACGGTTTATCAGGGCCGCCGGTATTACAGCTTTCTCAGATGCTGAAAGGAAGTGCCGATAATGCCTTATTTAGCATTGATTTTATGCCCGAATACGATTTTGAAAATATTGTATTGATGATAAAAAATCGTTTGAACACTGTATATGAGGACAAGCTCGAAAACCTTTTTATCGGTATGCTGAATAAGAAAATCGGTCAAACGATTATTAAATCATCAGGATTTCAGCTTTCGGATTCTGCATCTAATTTGAGCGAAAAAGAAATTAGGGCGATTGTTAGTAAAATAAAAAAATTCCAGCTCGAAGTTACCGGTGTACGCGGATTTGAGTACGCGCAGGTAACTGGAGGAGGAATTGAACTTAATAGATTTAATTGTAAAACCATGCAATCCAATTTGTGCAAGGGGCTTTTTGCTTGTGGCGAGGTGCTTGACGTGACAGGTGATTGCGGTGGATTTAATTTGCAATGGGCGTGGACAAGTGGCTATAAAGCAGGTGTCTCTGCCGCAATGTCAATCAAACGGTGATATATTCCTTGATATTATCAAAGGTTTTTTTACCGATGCCCTTAACTTTTAGAATTTCATTGATATTTTTGAATCGTCCGTTTTTGTTTCGGTAATCAACGATTGCTTGCGCTTTAACGTCACCGATACCTATGAGCTGTTTTAGAGTTTCGACGGTGGCTATGTTGATGTTAATTCGACCGGACTGCTCAATCTCACCGTTAAGATACGGATTTTCCGAGATGACGTTAGCGGTGACTAAATCGTTTGATTCAGTGTATTGGTATTTGGTAAAGAATTTTTTTGGAATTCTATAAGCTGTGACTAAAAAGAAAAAGATGAAAATTATCAAAATGGTTGTAAATAACCATTTATCAGTTTGTCGTTCAACCTTTTCTTTGTGCTTTAAATGATCCATTGTGCGCTCCTGAAATTGATGGGTTCAATTTTAGTATAAATTTAGTCGATTTTGTTAATTTGTGTTTGTTTGTCACAGATTTTGTATTATATCTTATTTTTATTAAAGGAATGATTTTTAGTGAAACTTGGAATGGTAGGACTTCCTAACGTAGGAAAATCTACGCTTTTTAATGCGATAACTAATGCGGGAGCTCAATCAGCGAATTATCCGTTTTGTACTATTGAACCTAACGTTGGTATCGTTTCGGTACCTGATAAGCGACTGGAAAGCTTAAAGGAAATGTATAATCCGGTAAAGTTCACCCCTGCAACAATCGAATTTGTGGATATTGCGGGGCTCGTTAAGGGCGCATCAAAGGGTGAAGGACTCGGAAACAAGTTTCTTTCAAATATTCGCGAGGTTGATGCCATTGTTCACGTTGTACGCTGCTTTGACAGCACCGACATCATTCACGTCGAGGGCTCTGTAGACCCGATGCGCGATATTGAAATTATCAATTTAGAGCTTGTATTCTCTGATATGGAAATGGTCCAGCGCCGAATTGATAAAACTGCAAAGGCACTTAAAGGTGACAAGTCGCTCCAAGCCGAGCTGGATTTCTTGAAGCGTCTTTACGCTCATTTGGAAAGTGGCAAACCTGCCCGTTCGATTGACCGCGACGAGCTTGGTGACGAGGTTATTGCTACAACGGCACTCCTTTCGTCAAAGCCGGTTATATACGCTTGTAATATGAGCGAAGGGGACTTTTCAAGCGGCATCGACAGTAACGAGCGTTATCTTAAGATTAAGCAGCTTGCCGCTGATGAAAAGGCGGAATGTCTGCCCATTTGTGCTGAATTAGAGGCACAGATTAGCGATATGTCCGATGAGGAAAAGGTTATGTTCCTCGAAGAAATCGGCCTTGAACAGTCGGGACTCGACCGTCTTATAACTAAGTGCTATTCTTTGCTCGGACTTATTTCTTACTTGACAGCAGGACAGCCCGAGGTTCGCGCTTGGACAATTAAAAACGGCACAAAAGCACCTCAAGCAGCAGGTAAAATTCACACCGATTTTGAGCGTGGATTTATCAGAGCAGAGGTTGTTTCCTTTGACGATTTAATGAACTGTGGCTCGATGAATTCCGCAAAGGAAAAAGGACTCGTCCGTTCGGAAGGAAAGGATTATGTCATGAAGGACGGAGACATAGTTCTTTTCAGATTTAACGTATAATTATTAATTGATTATTAATGCTTTTCAAATACATATTTGTCGCCTGAAAAATAGATTTTTTTATCAAAAAAATTGTAATTTTCTCTTGACGAATGACGTATTTGGTAGTATTCTTTAATATATTTTTTCTTATTCTTATATTGTATGTAGGAATAAAATTATTTGGAGGAATGTATCAATGTTTAAGTCAGCTTACTTACAGCGAGTTTATGATCAGGTTGAAGCTCGCAACCCCGGCGAAAATGAATTTTTGCAGACCGTACGTGAGGTTTTTGAATCTCTCGAGCCGGTTATTGAGCAGGATTCAAAGTTTGAAGAAAACGGCGTTATGGAACGCATCGTTGAGCCCGAACGTTTTATCAGCTTCCGTGTATCATGGGTAGATGATAATGGTAAGGTTCAGGTTAACCGCGGCTACCGTGTTCAGTTCAATTCTGCAATCGGTCCGTACAAGGGCGGTATCCGTTTCCATCCGTCAGTAAACTCATCAATTATCAAGTTCCTCGGCTTTGAACAGACATTTAAGAATAGTCTTACCGGTCTTCCTATGGGCGGCGGTAAGGGTGGTTCTGACTTTGACCCGAGAGGTCGCAGTAACGGCGAAATCATGCGTTTCTGCCAGAGTTTCATGACCGAGCTTTCAAAGCATATCGGCGCAAATACCGACGTTCCTGCTGGTGACATCGGTGTAGGTGCACGTGAAGTTGGCTATATGTACGGCCAGTATAAGAGACTCCGCAACGAGTTTACAGGCGTTCTCACAGGTAAGGGTATTGCATACGGCGGCTCACTTATCCGTCCGGAAGCTACCGGTTACGGCGCAGTTTACTATGCTGCTGAAATGCTCAAATCATTTGGTGAATCTATCGAAGGTAAGACATTTGCAGTTTCCGGCTTCGGTAACGTTGCTTGGGGTACTGTTAAGAAGATTACCGAGCTTGGTGGTAAGGTACTCACAATTTCTGGTCCTGACGGCTACGTTTACGATCCCGATGGTATCAGCACTGATGAAAAGATCGATTACATGCTCGAAATGCGTAATTCCGGTCGTGACAAGGTTCAGGACTATGCTGACAAGTTTGGCGTTCAGTTCTTTGCTGGTAAAAGACCTTGGGAGCAGAAGGTTGACGTTGTTATGCCTTGCGCTACTCAGAACGAAGTTGGCGAAGCTGACGCAAAGAACATCGTTGCTAACGGCGTAAAATACTATGTTGAAGTTGCTAACATGCCTACAACAGAGGAAGCTATGGCCATCATTAAGGCTAGCGGCGCTGTTATCGCTCCTTCAAAGGCAGTTAACGCCGGCGGCGTTGCAGTTTCCGGACTTGAGATGTCCCAGAACTCTATGCGTTACAGCTGGTCTGCTGAAGAAGTTGATGAAAAGCTTAAATCAATCATGAAGAACATCTTCGAAAGCTCAGTAAAAGCTGCAAAC
>JAFOCH010000117.1 GCA_017381395.1 Clostridia bacterium | reverse complement strand
GAAGCAGAATGGGTACTGAGCCGAAAGAACGGCTTTGCTGTATTGTCCATTGATTTCGGTGAATTTGCGGGAATTCTTCGCTATAATCTGCTGTATAACAAGGAATACAGACAGCTGTTTACCATGATGGATGCATCCACAGACAGTGTGGAGCCCGGCTACGAATCCCTCTACCGATACCTTGAACCTAGATCCATGGACGTACCGGATCCCGTGGAAATGGTAGGCACCTGGAAACGGTTCCAATGGGAAACCGATGGTTACCGAGAAGATGACACATCAGGCACGCACACCATTGTCATCACCGGTGAAACCCAGACCGATCTTACCATCAGCTTTACTAATAAGGAATCTCAAAATTTCAACTATAAAAACAAGCCGCTAGATGTTATGCAAGGTGTTCTGTACCCCGACTGCGGCAACAACCTTTGGCTAGCGAAAGTGGACCATGTGGGTCCGTGGGATACAACCTGCACCGTCACCCTGTTGGAAGATGGCACCTTGCTGCTTCAAAGTTATTGGGAAATGGATGGCTCGCCTATGGTCAGCTATGAATGGTTTCGTTTAGTCTAACAGTAGAAGAAAATATAACGAAAAGAGATTGGCCGAGTGAAAAAGGGTACATTACGCAAGAGTGATACCATTAAGATAGGCTATGCAGCGTGATTATAGAAATCTCTTTCCTAATAGGGCTATGAATATGAGCCCGATGTCCCTGAAAACGACTTCCATCTCAACCTCCCACGAATAGGCGGCGGTTTGCGAAACATCAAATCGGATGGTTGACACGGGATTTTTGAAGGA
The DNA here is from genome assembly GCA_017381395.1 of Clostridia bacterium. GTDB lineage: Bacteria > Bacillota > Clostridia > Oscillospirales > Acutalibacteraceae > UMGS1976. The sequence goes on along the minus strand of JAFOCH010000117.1, from coordinate 7,857 downwards.
AATTTATTCCCTCGCGACCAAATTGTAAAATACAAATTAAGATGCACATTATAGGCGGTGACAGAAGCTATACTGTCACCGCCCAAATCAATCATATAGGGACCAGAGCAAACAGAATACTGCGGGGTTTGTGTCGCTCAGTTTGATAAAATCAACATAATCTGAAAAATATGTGAGATTTCGATACAAGTTAACGGGTCCGTACTGGTCACAAGCAGAAGGTTACATCCTCGGTGTCGTCGCAAACAGGTTCAAAATCGCAGGATCGGTGATTGTGTACGGTATAATGGCAAGTGTGATTTATAGGGTTATTTATTATATTTGTCAGATATTATGAGAAAAAGCTTGACCGATATGGTCAAGCTTTTTTACTGTTTATTATAGCATTTGGGCAAGTTTTATCGCGCCATTTGTTAAAAATTGGACATTCTCTTCGCGATAAATTACATCCCTTTTCGTATGTATTCTATTCATATATAAAATACCAAATAACCTCGATTTTTTTAACCCGGCAACGCCGATTCCGCCCTTGAAGGAAGCATTATCAGATGGATAAAATGCCTTTCGTGTAATTTCAACGTCGATATCAGGATTGGCGACAAATGCTTTTTCTAATAATTCTGCATATTTTTTGGTTGTTCTTTTTAATGCAAACAGCACCGTTTCTCCATCGGACACACAATCAAAGTTAATAACAAGGGTATTCTTCTTTATTGCTTTATGCTTTGACGCAAATGATGAAGAGCCAAACAGCCCCATCTCCTCAAGGTCGAACAAAACAAACGCTACCTTACTCTTTTGATCCGTCGGAAGCTGCTGCATAATATCGAGTACAGTCGTAACGCCGGAGGTATTATCGTTTGCGGTGTTTTTATTAGCTGGTCCTGCCACCAATAAATAAAGCAAACCGAGCCATATAATCTGCGGCAAGAGGGCAACTATTAAATAAGCATTTTCGTAAATGTTGATACAGGAAAGTATAAAACCGGCAAAAAAAGCCGAACAAAAAGCATACAACAAAAAAATGCCTACTATCAAAAGCTGATACAGTAAATAAATTAAAAAACTTTTTGGCGTTATGAAATTCGGAAAAGGAAGTCGAGCGCAGGTGTCATAATGAGCGGTATAAAGAACTTTTGCCGTGTCGGGATTTCCGATAACAATATTTCGAGCGCCAAAGGATCCTTTTCAACCTTGAAATCATATTCATAACTTTCTGCTATTTGCTTTACGTATTCAATAAAGGATGTCTTTTGTTTTTTCGTTTTTCTAACCTGGTATTTTTCAAAAATTTCTTTTGTTGTTTCTGTCATTTTTAAGCTTCATTCCTGTATTATCATTGGTTTTTATTATACCACTCCGCTAATTTATTGCAAACAATTTTTGCAAACCAACATGTACGGTGAGTGTAAATTGAAATTCGTTCATTTGGTAGATTTTATCAAGGTAGGTTTGGCAAAGCGAGTTGCTATTACATACAACAAAAAAGGTCGCGCTTCAATCAGCACGACCTTTTTAATATCTATACTATTATATTATTCCTTGCAGGATTTCTTTGCTGTGAGAACTACGCAAGCACCAGCTGCGAGGAGGGTTACAACAACTGCAACGAACGGAAGAACTGTTCTGCTGTCGCCGGTCTTTCCACTGTTGCCGCCGGTTGATCCTGAAGTGGTGCCGGTGGTACCGAGAGTACCGTTACCGGTTCTGGTGGTTGAATAGAACTTCTTAGCAAACCAGAGGCCGTAAGCATAGTTTGTCTTATCCTTTGAGTTGTTACCAGCTGCTACAACAGAGATTTTAGCTGCTGAGAAGTCAGCATCCTTTACATTGTAGTATGAAGTAACGCCGTTAGCTGAGTCAACAGAAACGAGGGTTGAGTCAACAACGTTCCATGCCATTGTGGTATTGTCCTTGATTACATAGAGCTTACCAACCTGGGTACCATCCTGTGTGAAACGGATGCCGTATGTACCGCTGAAGTTAGAATCGAGCTGAACGTAGCCGATCTTTTCATCCTTGTACCAGAGCTCAGCGATGTACTGAGAAACGCCTTCCTGCTGGTTACCAATTTTGAGGGTAACGTCGCCTACAACAAGTTCGTACTTTTCGCCGAGGCAATTCTTTGTAGCGGCAGTATCTTTATTCTCTCTGTTGATGGTAACAGATGCCTGCCATGTCTTACCAAGGTCGAGAGTTTCGCAGTATGTAAGACCGTTAACTTCCTTGCCATTAGCATAGAGAAGTCCGTTTGTGCCAATCTTGTCAGTATCGCCGTCGAAGTTTTCGCCGTCGAATTTGTCAAACTTAACAATCTTGTTAGCGTCGAGCTTTTCCTGAGTTGTTTCGGTAACTTCAACAACTGAAGAAGCTTCTTCAACAGAAGATTCTTCTGCGAATGCAACAACAGACATGGTTGCAATTATGCAGAGGGCTACGAGCAAGGAAATAATAGTTTTTAAGCTTTTCATGAATTTTCTCTCCTTTAGAAATATGGGGATTTAGATAACATCCCCCTCATACATTGTTTATTATACAAGCGTTTTGGCAATATGTCAACATAAAAATTGCAAGATTTTTCAATTTTTTTAATTTGTATATTAGCATTGTGAATATTTGCGATTTACCCTATTTCAAAAAACCATTTCTATTACGACATATAGAGCATATAAATAAGAAACGCAAGCAGTATCACGTTAAAGACGAGCATTATCGGTATACCGACCGAAAAACTTCTCTTCTTTTTCTTATGACGGGATCTTCTCATCGCAATTATGGTGCCTGCACTTCCGCCCAGAATAGATATGGAAAAAAGCACATTTTCAGGGATTCTCGTTTTTCCCGCACGAGCCCTTTGCTTGTCCACCTTCATAACAAAATAGCCGATGATGTTGATGAGCACAAAATAAAGAATGTATATGAAAAAGGTATGGGTTGCACGAAGATGCGGCAATCCTAAAAAATCGCGTATCGATAACCAAGTTTCTGTCGATAACATACTTTTTTCTCCTTTTTTATTAAAATCAAAGATAAAACGCAGTTTTACATTCGTGGCAAACTGCAAATTCGCGTTTATGAACTTCCTTTACCTTTATGCCGATAACCTTTATATCCGTATCGGCTGAATAAACACTGCATTCGGTAACCGAATTGCAATTTTTACATTTCATAATCCGCTTTTCTTTCTGTTTAACCGTTGAGGGTACAGATATAGGACTTTTCATAAAAAGCAACCTCGTCAAAAATCTCATATTTCGACCTTTGCACCCATACAATTTTAATCATTTTTTTGCGTTTGTCAACATTTTGTCAATTAATTTTGCATATAGTAAAGTTTGCATATTGAAGAAGGGGCAAAAATATAATATAATGATATAATTAGGAGGTGTTGTTTATTATGAAACGAATTGTTATCTTTATCATGGTTTTGTCAATTTTTCTATTCACCTCCTGCTCAAAGGAAATGACGGCAAACACCGACCTTTCGCAATCAAGCGGGTCACAAAACGAGGGTACATCCTCGGTAAAGGACGCTTATGACACGTCGGACGAGCTGAGAGGCGTTTGGATCAGCTACGGCGAAATGGGCAGCGCCTTTAAGAGCGATTTTTACAAAAACATCGACGGAATGCTCGATAATATCAAAAATCTCGGATTCAACACCGCCTTTGTTCACATGAGGGCTTTTTGCGACTCATTTTACCCGTCGGATATTTTTCCGTGGTCGGCTTACATTTCGGGTGAGCAAGGAGTTTCTCCCGGCTTTGACCCGCTGGAATACATAGTCAAAGCCGCCAAAAAGCGAGATATAGAAATTCACGCGTGGTTAAATCCATACAGGGTTTCGTATTCGACCGAAAGTCCCTATTCCTTGAGCGAAAAAAGTCCCGTCAGAAAATATATGACCGACAATCCCTATTCCACCTTTGCGGTAGGATATGACGGCGGACTATACCTTAATCCCGCAAATGACGATGCAAACAAGCTGATCGTCAACGGGGTAAAGGAAATTATCGAAAATTACGACGTTGACGGAATACACTTTGACGATTACTTTTATCCCACGATGAAGGAAAGCTTTGATATGTCGGACTATCTCAACTACACGACAAATTGCGAAAAGCCGCTTTCCCTCGCCGATTGGCGCAGAGAAAACGTAAACCAGATGCTGAAAACCGTGTATGACGAGATAAAGAAAAAGGATAAAAGTATCAGCTTCGGCATCAGCCCCGCGGGAAATAATCAGCTTAATTACAACGAGCTTTATGCCGACGTCGGCACCTGGGTAAAGGGCGGCTACGTCGATTACATTATTCCACAGCTTTATTTTGGCTACGATTTTTCTATCGAGCGGTTGCAATACGATAACCTCGTTTATGAATGGTCAAAGTATAAAAACGATGTAACCATTTACGCCGGACTAGGCGCATATAAAATCGGAAACGCTACCGGCTCGGAAAAGGACGAATGGTCAAGCGGCTGTATAATGGAAAAGATGATTAACTATTCACGAGGATACAAGTACAGCGGATTTGTTATTTTTAGCTACACGTCGCTTTTTTCTGACGACGAGCTGAATACAGAGGAAAGAAACAGGATTTTTAACCTGATTGGAGATAACTAAAACAATGTCAAAACACGAAAAGAAATCACGCCTATTCAAATGGTTTTCGACTCTGCCGAAATGGCGCAAGCTGACACTTTGCATACTGTCAGCTCTGTTAACCGCGGCTATAATTGCCACCTCGACGCTCGCCATTTTCGGTCAGCTTGACGAGGCAATCGAGGTCATTTCAGGAAAGCATATTACCAATCGTGCCGAGGACCCGTATATGACCGTCAATGCAGGAAACACGCCTAAATATCCGATAACCGCCGACCCCGACCCTGTCGGCGCGACCCTGCTTGCTTCGTACATACGAAAAGGGACCGATTACGACCTCGACGGCAACTGGAAAAAACAGATTTCGTCGGCCGTTTCGTCCATTTCAAAATACGGATTCAACTGCATCATTCTGCCGCTTAATTCCGGCGGAGATAAAATATACGGCGGTGACACCGACGTCCTCGACTATGTGATCAAAGAGGCGGAAAAGAAGTCGCTTGCCGTTTATGGTGAATACAGCTTGCTCGCCAAAAAGGACGGACGATATAACATCTCGAACGACGAGCATATTGCCGAGATAACGGGCGAAATCGAGCACATCGTCACCTCGTATGCGCTCAGCGGAATGCTTATCACCGATTACTACACCGAAATCGGTGACGGGGACTATTCCGCATACATAAAATCGGGTAGCGGAATGGGCTTTGATGCCTATTTGCGCGACCGACTTGCATCGACGATTGACGGAATCGGAAAGGCAATGAACAGAATTAGCGAGGGTATAACCTACGGAATTACAGCCGATGCCGTTTGGGCTTCAAAGAAAGCGGTTGAAGGCGGTTTTGAATGTAAAAACGAGGTTTTTCAGGCGCTGACAAACGGTCACGCCGACACGGTGCTTTGGATGAACAAGGGATATGCCGATTGCGTGTTTGTTTCTATCCCCTATTCGACTAGGGATGCCGACATTCCATTTGGCAACATAGCAAAATGGTGGGCTACTATGGTCGGCGGAAAGGCAGGACTCAACTTTACACTGGCGGCATACAACATCGGCTCGGGCGAAACCTGGGATTCACCGACTCAGCTTGCCGACCAGCTTTCGTCAATTCCCGCCCTCAGTGCCAGCGGATACGCCTTTGACAGTATTTCCTCGCTGGTAAATGACAAAACGGATAACACAAAAAACGCTATAAAACATCTGAACGACAACGATTTAATGGGTATCACCGAGTTATCTTTCACCTCGGTATATTCCGACTCGTTCACTACATACAGTAAAACCCTTTCGTTCACCGGAGCATCCGACCCAATGCATCCGCTAAAAATGAATTCCGCCGAGGTAAAGAGGACGGCAAGGGGATATTTTTCCTTCAACGTAGTAATGAAAGAGGGTAAAAACACCTTTACCTTCGAGCATAAGGGCAAAAAGCGCACCTTTACCGTCAACTACGAGGCGATTATCATAAAGCGAGTTGCCCCCAGGTCCGACCAGCAGCTAAATGGCGGCTCGGTCATTTCGGTATCGGTGACGGCTCGAAACGGCTCGATAATCACCGCGACCTTGAATGGTCAGACCATCAAACTGTCGCAAATCGGCACCATCGACAACGATACGGCGGTAAAGCAGGAATTCTACGACTTTACAGGTGTATTCAAGCTCCCCGCATCAAAGGACACACCGCAAAATTTGGGTAACATCAGGTTTAACGCCTCCTGCGGTTCACTTTCGGAATACGTCGACGGAGGAAAAATTACCATTCGCTCAAAGGACGACGTGGTTATCAATTCAAGCGGCGGAAGCTATCAGAGCGGATTCGGTATTCAGGTAGGTGTCGGTACCCGCTATGTCGCAGAGGTCACCACCCAGCAGGCAGAAACCTTTGACGGCAGCTTAATCGACGAGCGTTCACGCCCGACAAACGCATATCTCCCCGCAGGTACGGTCGACTACTGCAACGAAAATGATATTATCTTTTACAATTCCTCCTCGTCGGACAATGCGATTTTCCGACAGCTCGATTACGGCAAGCGTATATACACCGACGACGTTGCCATTTTCAAGGCAACCCTACCCGAAACAAACTCGATTACACTCAAATCAACCGAAACGGTCGGCAGGCATACTATTATGACCTTTGACACTCAGTGGAAGGCGCCGTTTAACGTCACCCTCGGAAATCAAAGCTATAAAAATCCGTATAAGCCGAATGACCGACCCGATTATACCGTCGACAGCGTTACCTTTAACTATATCGACATCGAATTCTGCTATACGGTATCGGCGCAGGGTAAAATCGTTTTAGACAATCATCCGGTATTTTCAAAGGGTGAATGGATAAAGAACGGAAGCAACTACGTGCTTCGTCTGCATCTAAAAAACGCGGGGTCGTTCTATGGCTGGACGGCGCAGTATAATGAAAAGAATCAGCTCGAATTCTATTTCCTCAACCCTGCCAAAATTACCGCTGCACCGACCTATTACGGATACCGCCTGGACGGAGTCGTAATTATGCTTGACCCCGGTCACGGCGGAAAACGTGACCCCGGTGCCGTCGGCTCGAACAATACCAACACCGAGGCGGTGCTTAACCTTTTCCTCGCGAATAAGATAAAGCGCGAACTCGAAAACATAGGTGCCACTGTAGTAATGACCCGCACGTCAAACATGCTTTTCCGCCTTTCTGAGCGAAACGCCATGTCGAACGAAATCAAGCCGGATATTTTCATTTCCATCCACCGAAATGGCTCGTCGTCCACCACGGCAAACGGCTATTCAAACTTTTACTTCCACCCCTACTCAAAAGCACTCGCAAAGGCGATTTACGACCGCACTGTTCAGGCGTTTGATGACAAGCGAAATTACAACTACTACCCATTCTACGTCACGCGAATAAGCTGCTGTCCCTCCATTTTGACCGAAAATGGATTTATGACCAATGCGATGGACTTTGCAAAAATTCAGACCGACTCCCACAACGAGCTTAACGCATACTACACCGTTCAGGGAATCGTCGATTACTTTGCATCAATTCAGCAGTAAGTGAATGAATCAAAGACCGCCTCAAAAGGAGCGTTCACATAGGGATAATTCGCCTAAAACAGTGCCTTTTTGCAGTCTAATACGTTACAACACCGCAGTACGCGACAGCGTTACTGCGGTGTTGTGCCTTTTATACTATCAAAAATCCATCTGTTTTAGGTGCTTTGCAGTTTTGTAGCAATAAATTCGGCTCGGTCTCGAAGCAACT
>JAFOCH010000116.1 GCA_017381395.1 Clostridia bacterium | reverse complement strand
AGTTGCTTCGAGACCGAGCCGAATTTATTGCTACAAAACTGCAAAGCACCTAAAACAGATGGATTTTTGATAGTATAAAAGGCACAACACCGCAGTAACGCTGTCGCGTACTGCGGTGTTGTAACGTATTAGACTGCAAAAGGCACTGTTTTAGGCGAATTATCCCTATGTGAACGCTCCTTTTGCGGCTCTTTTTTTGCGGATAAAGCAGTGGATGTATCTGTTTGCTTTAAAAAAATATGGTTTACGGCGCGCTAAATATTGAATACTAAATCGTCTTGTGCTAAAATACTTTTTGCCAATTTATAAATAATTGAGATTATCACCGACGCTATCGGTCATTGTCAGGAGAATTGACCTTATGAAAATGAAATTCGGATTTATAACCAAAGCTTTGTGCGGTTTAATATGTATGGTATTGATGCTTACCTGCCTTCCGCTTTTAACCCTTGCAGAAACGCTTTCGGACGACATCGTAATTCTGTATACCAACGATATTCATACCTATATCGATAATCCTTTGAGCTATGATGTCATCGCGGCAATCAAAAAGGATTTGAAAAATGAGTACAAGCACGTAATCTTGGCCGATGCAGGCGACCACGTTCAGGGTACCGCCTACGGCTCAATGGACAAGGGTGAAAGCATCATCAAGCTTATGAATGCCGCCGATTACGACGTTGCAACCCTCGGAAACCACGAATTCGATTACAATATGCAGGGGTGTATGAATATAATCGATTGGGCGGATTTCAGCTACATCTCGTGCAACTTTTATCGCGAAAATGATGGCGTCCGCGGTGCAAACGTGCTTGACAGCTACGTGATGTTTGACTGCGGTGACGAAAAGGTCGCGTTCGTAGGCATTACTTCGCCCGAAACCTTTTCAAAGTCAACACCTGCCTATTTCCAGGACGAAAACGGCAAATTCATCTATGGCATTTCGGGCGGCGAAGATGGAGCCGCACTGCACAGTGATATTCAAACGGCCGTAAATAATGCCAAGGATGACGGCGCTACACAGATTATTGCGCTCGGTCATTTGGGAGTCGACGCTTCATCTATGCCGTGGACAAGTGAGGAAACCATAGCGGGCGTTTCGGGGCTGGATGCCTTTATTGACGGCCATTCCCATACCGAAATGAAGCGCAAGGACGTCAAGGACAAGGACGGCAATGAGGTTGTTTTGACCCAAACGGGCGAATATTTTTCGCGTATCGGTATGATGGTTATTGACTCTCAAACAGGCGACATCACCACCGATTTTATTGAAATTGACGGCAACGAGGATAACGGCTACACCCTTTCGTCCGAGCTTTATAGTGAAACCAATGTTATCGTTGACGATGGGGTAAAGGGAGTAAAGGACGCCTGGATTAGCCAAATTGACGCCAAGCTCGGCGAAAAGATTGGCTCAACCGACCTCACCTTTGATAATTACGACAGCGATTTAAACCGACTCGTTCGCAAGCAGGAAACTAATTCGGGTGACTTTGCCGCCGATGCACTGTACTATCTTTTTGACGATATGGGACTCGATGTTGATGTCGCGGTTATGAATGGCGGCGGCATTCGAAACAAGGCGATAACTGGCGACATTTCGTACAAAACCTGCAAGGATATGCATACCTTTGGCAACGTTGCTTGCCTGCAAACCGTCACCGGTCAGCAGATACTCGATATGCTCGAATGGGGTGCTCGTCACGTTGGTGTGGCCGAAAGCGGCGCGTTTTTGCAGGTATCGGGCATTACTTATAAAATTGACACCTCGGTCGAAAACACCACCACGTCGAACGAATTTGGCGCGTGGACGGGTGGCCCTACCGACGGATATCGCGTATATGACGTTAAGGTTTATAATAAGCAAACGAATAAGTGGAACAAACTGAGTTTAAACGCGAAATATAACTTGGCGGGCTATAATTATACCCTGCGTGACCTTGGCGACGGATTCGCCATGCTTGACGGCTCGGTCAACGTGGTTGACTATGTAATGGAAGATTATATGGTGCTTAGCAACTATGTAAAGGGCTTTGACAATGGCGTTATCGAGGCCAAAAATTCACCTCTTCTCGAAAAGTATCCAAATATGCTGATTGATTACGCAAAGCTTAACGGAAGCGGACGAATAGTTATCGCAAAGCGTAGCGACGACACCTCGTCGGATAGCGGAAAGACCGAAAGTGGCACAAGCAGCGGCGCAAACAGTAACACAAAAAGCGGTAATAATAACAGTGATACAAGTCCGAAAACGGGCGACGACAGAAATCTTTGGTTACTGTTTTCACTCATTTTCGTAAGCGGCGCAGGCGTTTTTGTAATCACGCTCAACCGATGCAAGAAATTAGAGAAACAGTAATCGCTCATATATTCAATTAACCGAAAAAAACGCTGAGATGCTCACCGCTCAGCAATTGGAAATTCATAAAATGCGCTTATGAAGTGAAAAAATGAGCAATGCAACCTGAAGTTTACATTTAGAAACAGTAAATTGGTGGTTTATTTTCGCCAAATTTAATATGATAAAGGCAACGCAGCGTTAGAAAAAACAATTTTAAGGAGTAAAAGATTATGACACTTGGCGAAAAAATTTCAAAACAAAGAAAAGAACTCAATTATACACAGGAGCAGCTTGCGGACGTTCTGGGAGTTTCCCGTCAGTCGATTAGCAAGTGGGAGTCGGACATTGCATATCCTGAAACGGATAAACTCATCGAGCTTGGCAAATTGTTCGACTGTTCGATGGACTATCTGCTTAAAGATGCCGTGACCGAAAAAGATGGCACTCGACCCTCTGTCTTTTCCGAAAAGGTTGATCAAATCAGTAAAAAGGTGATGGCCGAGAAAAACAAGGGCAAAGCCAAAAAGATACTCAAAATGGTTGGTATTGCTTTTGCGGCACTTTTGACGGTGGACGTTGTTTCAATGATAATATATTTCTGCTTTTTTAGATAATGTATTAAATCATAAAACGGCGGCAGGGAGATTTATTTCTCCTTGCCGCACTTTTTTTATCAAATGATCATCAAGTTTTTAATCTCAAAAATATAAAATTTAATGTTTTACGATAAAAAAGTATTGACAAACATAAAATACGTGCTATAATGTGATTGTCGAACCGGAAAGACACATTCATATTTTGGAGGTAAATACAAATGAAAAATGTAAACAAAATTGGAAAGACCGTTACAAAAATATTAGAAATATTCCACTGGGTAGCAGCATTACTAATGGTAGCAGCTACCGTATGCTCGGCGGCAGCACCATCGTGGATAAACCGCTTTGTCGATTTTGACGCAAAGGAATGTTGTGGAGCTAATTTGACCGTATATGGCTTTGAGGTCAATGCACCCGTTACCAACGGTAATACGGATATGAAATTCTTTTTACTTTTTGGCATCGGTGCAACCTTAATTCTTGCGGTTATGGCAATGGTATTCCGCAATCTGCATCTTATTTTTAAAAAGTCAGAAAACGCATCACCTTTCCAGAAAGATAATGTCCGCATGATGAAGGAAATCGGTGTTTTCTCTATCGCAGTTCCTGTAATCGGATTTATTATGAGCACCGTTATTCGCTTGGTTATGGGCGCTGATGCAGCAGCCGAGGTTGGCGTTGACCTTAGCGGTATCTTTATGGGTATTATCGTTCTCTGCCTTACACGATATTTCGTTCACGGCGCCCAGCTTGAAGAAGATGTAGATGGGCTTGTGTGAGGTGAGTGAAAATGGGAAAAATCGTTTTAAGACTGGACAGAATGATGGTCGAGCGCAAAATCTCTCTCAACGAGCTTGCCGACCGTGTAGGAATTTCTAACGTTAATATGTCAAAGATAAAAAATAATAAAGTAACAGCAATACGTTTTTCCACCCTTGCCGCAATTTGTGAAGTGCTCGACTGCGAAGCGGGAGATATTCTCGAATTTCAGAAGGAGGGCTAATAGATGAAAAGCACTTGGAAACTAGTTAGTCATATCCTTCAGCTTGTTATTGGTGCCGCGGGAATTATAAGTTATGTGATCATAGGTGTTAGTGGCGCTCCAATGCTGAAATAGGTGATAACTCTTATACTTGCAATCGTATTTTTTGTTGAAGGAGTAATTGGAATTATCGGTTGGCTAAAAGCAAAAAAGCAAAAGTAAATGTGTATTAGCATAAAAAAAGACGTTGCACCTGCAACGTCTTTTTTTATAAATTTAATTAGTCCTCAGAAATTACGCGAGCCATTTCCGCTGCCTGAATTTCAGGGTCAACGTTATACATCGGCTCGATGTTTTCCTTTTTCTTAACTCGTCTCAGATAGTTTCTGGTAATCTTTACAACCAGCGGAGAAAGAGCAAGTACACCGATAAGGTTCGGGATCATCATGAGTCCGTTGAAGGTATCCGAAATGTCCCAAGCGAGTGACGATGTAAGAATTGCGCCAAAGATAACCGTGCATACGTGGATAATGCGGAAGATGACGGTTGTCTTTGCGCCAAAGAGATATTCCCACGCTTTTGAACCATAGTGCGACCAGCCGAGAACGGTGGTGAAGGCAAAGAGAAACATAGCGATAGCAATAAACTTTTGACCGATTCCACCCCAGGAGAATACCGAGTTGAATGCGCCGCCAACGAGGGTTGCGTCGGTATAACCTTCTGCAATTTCGCCTGTTACAGCGTTGAATACGCCGCCGTTAAGTCCGCCTGCTGTGAGGATAACGAGAGCAGTCATTGTACATACGACCATTGTGTCGGCAAATACTTCAAAGATGCCCCACATACCCTGCTTAACCGGTTCCTTAATGTTCGAGTTTGAATGAACCATAACCGACGAACCGAGACCTGCCTCGTTCGAGAAAACACCACGT
>JAFOCH010000115.1 GCA_017381395.1 Clostridia bacterium | reverse complement strand
CAACGAATACAAGCGTCCGCACAGACTTTGCCAGAACTGTGGCTATTATAATGGCAGACAGGTAGTTGTAAAAGAGGCATAAGTAATAGTATGTTTGATAAATGCTCTCACTTATATTTGTGAGGGCATTTATTACTTTATAATGGGAGGTAGGATTAGTGGCTGTTAAGATTATATCGGTTGAAAAGGGCTCAATTTGTCAAAAAATTGGGATAAAATCGAATGATATTTTTGTTTCTATAAATGGTAATGAAATTGTCGATATTTTTGATTATCAGTTTTATGCCGCCGAGAGTAAACTTGAAATAATTGTCGAAAGAAACGGCGAAATCCTGACTTTCAAAGTGAAAAAGGAACCGTTTGACGATTTGGGGTTGGAGTTTTCATCGTACCTTATGGATGAGCAAAGAAGATGCCGAAATAATTGTATTTTTTGCTTTATTGACCAGCTTCCAAAAGGGCTTCGTGAAAGCCTTTATTTTAAGGATGACGATTCGCGGCTTTCGTTTTTGTTCGGTAATTATATAACTTTGACGAATATTACAGAGCATGAAATTAACCGAATTGTTAAAATGCACATTAGCCCGATAAATATTTCTGTCCACACGACAAATCCTGAACTTAGATGCAAGATGATGAATAATCGCTTTGCAGGAGATGCTTTAAAGGTACTGTACCGTCTGGCAGAAGGTGGAACAAAGCTTAATTGTCAGCTTGTTTTGTGCCCGGGAATTAACGACGGCGACGAACTGAAAAGAACGCTTGATGATTTAATTTCGCTTTATCCTGCTGTTCAGAGTATCGCGGCAGTTCCTCTCGGAGTTACAAAATATCGTGACGGACTTGCAGATTTAACTCAGTATGATGAAAGCGCCGCACGCGAAACTATCGAAATTATCGAAAAATATGCCGCTATGTGCTACGAAAAATTCGGTACACGAATTGTATTTGCCGCCGATGAATTTTATCTTAAAGCAAATTTCCCGTTTCCTGACGAGGGCTATTACGAGGATTTTGCCCAGCTTGATAATGGCGTGGGAATATGCTCCTTGTTAAAAAGTGAATTCATTGACGCGTGCGAATGTGAAGAAATTGAATGTGAATCTTTCACAAAATCAACCATTGCCACGGGTTCAGCGGCATACCCGCTTATTTGCGAACTTGTTGACATTGCAAAGAAAAAATGGCATAATTTAGAATGTAACGTATATGAAATTAAAAATGAATTTTTCGGCGAGTCAATTACTGTTGCAGGGCTCGTTACCGGAAAGGATTTAATTTCACAGTTAAAGGATAAGGATTTGGGCGATTATCTTCTTTTGCCGTCGTGTATGTTTAGAGCGCAAGGGGATATTATGCTCGATGACACGAGTGTTGAGGATATTGAATCTGCACTCGGTGTTACTGTTAAAATTATTCAAAACGACGGATATGAGCTTTTATCCGTGATTTTAGATGGAGAGAATTAAATGGCAAAACCAGTTGTTGCTATTGTAGGGCGTCCGAATGTCGGGAAATCTACACTTTTTAACAAGCTGATTGGTCAGCGCCTTTCTATCGTAAACGATGAACCGGGAGTTACTCGTGATCGCATTTACGGATACTGTGAATGGTGTGGCAAATCAATTATGCTGGTCGATACCGGCGGTATCGAAACAAAAACAGATGATATTATATTATCTCATATTCGCGACCAAGCTAATCTCGCTATCGAATCGGCGCAGGTTATTGTTTTTGTTACCGATTTAAAGAGTGGCGTTGTCGCTACCGATAGAGAGGTTGCGTCAATTTTACAAAAAAGCGGAAAACCCGTTGTATTATGTGTAAATAAATGTGACGGTGTTGGTGAGGTTTCACCTGAGTTTTACGAATTTTATAATCTCGGACTCGGTGACCCGATCGCTGTTTCTTCTGTTCACGGTCACGGTACGGGCGACCTTCTCGACGCTGTTTTCGATAATTTACCCGATTTTGATAACGAAGAGGAATCGGATAGAATTAACGTTGCCATTATTGGTAAGCCGAACGTAGGTAAGTCCTCGCTTACAAATGCTGTTTCGGGCGAAGTTCGTTCAATTGTATCGAATATTGCGGGAACAACTCGTGATGCAATCGATACGGCTGTTGATAATAAATACGGAAAGTTTAATTTTATTGATACTGCAGGACTCAGAAGAAAGAGCAAGGTAATTGACGACATCGAGCGTTTCAGCGTTTTACGTGCTCAAATGGCGGTTGATAGAGCCGACGTTTGTGTAATTATGATTGACGCGATCGAAGGATTTACCGAGCAGGATTCGAAGGTTGCAGGATTAGCCCTCGAAGCAGGTAAGGGCTGCATTATCGCCGTCAATAAATGGGACGCTATTGAAAAAAATGGTCAAACAATGGATTCGTATCGTAAGAAGCTGATGACCGATTTTTCATTTATGTCCTACGCTCCGATTATCTTTATCTCGGCCAAAACAGGTCAGCGTATAGATCGTCTGTTTGAGCTCATAAAATATGTTAATGAACAGAATAGCATGAGAATTTCGACCGGTAAGCTTAACGATTTACTTGCCGATGCGACCGCTCGTGTTCAGCCGCCGACGGATAAGGGAAAGCGCCTCAGAATTTACTACATTACTCAGGCGTCTACTCGACCGCCGACGTTTGTATGCTTTTGTAACCGTGAGGACCTGTTCCACTACTCATATCAGCGTTATATCGAGAATCAAATTCGCTCGGTATTCGGCTTAGAGGGAACGCCCGTCCGTTTTGTTATCAGAGAACGTGGAGAGGGAAAATAATGAACTGGCTTTTAGCACTATTTTTAGCAATCGTAATCAGTTATCTTCTCGGCAGTATTAATTTTGCCGTCATCGTGTCAAAGATTTTTGCTCGTGAAGATGTACGCAATATGGGAAGCGGAAACGCAGGCATGACCAACGTTATTCGTTCGGTTGGACTTTTACCCGGTATAATCACCTTTTTAGGCGACTTTTTAAAGGGATTTGCTGCTCCCATTATTGGAAAATATCTCTTATTTCCGATAGTTTTCGAGAATGCTCCTGATTGTATTGCACCGTATCTTTCTCCTACCTACGGAATATATATTTGCGGATTTTTCTGCATAATTGGTCACGCGTATCCGATATTTTTCGGCTTCCGTGGAGGAAAGGGTGTTTCGACCTCGATCGCTGTACTTTACTGCATAAACTGGGTAGTTGCAACATTTGTTCTTTTGACCTTCCTTACGATATTTTTGATTACCAAAATTATATCAATCGGCTCTATTGTTGGTGCGTTTGAATTTTCTGTATTCAATCTTTTAATCAATATGAATTCAGACTTACCTAGAAGTGAATTTGTTTATTTGATTATTCTGTCGGTGGTAACCTCGTTGGTTGTTATTTTGAAACACAAGCAGAATATTATACGACTTCATCATGGAGAAGAGAAGCAACTTAGCTCACATAAATAGGGGTGAAATCTATGTCTAAAATAACCATTTTAGGTTCAGGTGGCTGGGGAATAGCCCTTTCACTTTTGCTTTTGAATAATGGTAATGACGTTACTGTTTGGTCGGCGTTTGAGGACGAAATTGAAACTCTTAAAGCTAACCGCGAAACACGACTGTTACCTGGTGTGAAAATTGACGACGGAATCATACTTACAAATTTACTTGATAGTGTTACAGAGTCGGATGTCGTCATTTTTGCCGTGCCATCGTTTGCTATCAGACAAACAGCCAAGCGCGTCAAGGATTTAGTTAATAAGGATACCGTAATTGTCAATGTTTCGAAGGGTGTTGAGGATGGCACCTTGCTCACATTGGCTGATGTTATCAAATCAGAAATTCCTAATAACAGAATTGTCGTTTTATCAGGTCCTTCTCATGCCGAGGAGGTTGCGCGAGGAATGGCAACATCTCTCGTTGCGGCGGCAGATGACAAGGATGCCGCAATGCTTGTTCAGGATTTGTTTATGAATTCGTTTTTGCGCGTTTACATTAACGATGATATTACCGGTGTCGAACTTGGTGGCGCGTTAAAGAATATTATTGCACTTGCAACGGGCGTCTGTGATGGTCTCGGACTCGGTGATAATGTCAGAGCCGCTTTGATGACGCGTGGACTTACCGAAATGGCCCGACTTGGAGTTGCAATGGGTGCCCATTATCGCACCTTTGCCGGACTTACCGGACTTGGCGACCTTATTGTTACCTGCACGTCAAAGCATTCGCGTAATAGACGTTTTGGTGCGCTTGTCGGTAGCGGTGTCGATCCCGAAACGGCATTAAAAGAGGTTGGAATGACGGTTGAGGGTTATCACGCGACCAAAACTGCCGTCCTACTTGCTAAGAAATTTGGCGTTGAAATGCCAATCACCGAGGAATGTTATTCAATTCTGTATGAAGGTGCCTCGGTTCAAACATCACTTGAAAGATTGATGAAACGTCCCAAATGCGACGAATCAGAGGATATGTGGTTATAAATTTATAAAGGATCGCAGTGAATTACACTGCGATCCTTTTTTTATATAAATATCTTTGCTATACAGTTAAACATAAAGCAGAATATCATTCCAATTATTGTGGGCAGAATTGCGGCAATCATTGTCCATTTTATGCTACCCGTTTCCTTTTTGATAGTAAGTAGGGTAGTGGAGCAAGGCCAATGAAACAGCGAAAAAATAATAGTACATATTACCGTAATCCAACTCCAACCATTTGAAATAAATAGGTTGCTTAGTTCGCTTATGCTGACGAAATCTGTAAGACTTCCTTGTGATAAATATGCCATAATAATAATCGGGATTACGATTTCATTTGCAGGAAAGCCGAGAATAAACGCGATCAAAATTACCCCGTCGAGTCCAAGTAGTTTTGCAAATGGGTCAAGGAAATTGGAACAATAACTTAATATGCTCGTATCGTATAATTTTACATTTGCCATTAACCATATGATTAATCCTGCCGGCGCCGCGACCGAAACTGCTCTGCCGAGAACAAATAATGCGCGATCAAATATTGAACGTGTAATCACCTTTGTTATTTACGGCTTTCGATACGGTGGTAATTCGAGAGTGTATGATGAGGGAACACCCTTTAGTAATGTGGACGAAAGTAATTTGGTAGTTAAAAATGTCACTAGAATTCCGAGGATGAGGACTAATGTTAAAATTATTGCTGATAAAACTGATGAATAAACACCGCTAGAAATCCCGATTATTAGAATGGAAATTAACGTAATAATCGTTGGAAATCGGCCGTTACAGGGAACGAAATTATTTGTCAGTATAGCAAGTAATCTTTCACGTGGCGAGTCAATGATTCTGCATCCGACAACTCCTGCGGCATTACAGCCGAATCCCATACACATTGTCAGAGCTTGTTTTCCGCACGCGTTGCAGCACTTAAACGGTTTATCCAGATTAAAGGCGATTCGTGGTAAAAATCCAAGATCCTCTAAAATTGTGAATAACGGAAAAAATATTGCCATTGGTGGTAACATTACCGAAACAACCCAAGCAACAGTTTTGAATATTCCCAGAATAAGCAGATTGTGAAGCCAAATGGGTGGATTAAAGTATAATAGCCCCTCACTTAAATAGTTTTGCATAAATGAAAAAGTGCGCGAAAGCAGGGCTGAAGGATAGTTTGCACCGCTGATAGTTAACCAAAATATGAATAGCAGTGACATTATCATTATAGGGTAACCGGTGATTTTGTTAGTAAGCAATCGGTCAATTTTACGATCCCTAACGGAGTATTTATTATTGTTATATATGACCGATTTTTTTACAATTTTGTCAGATATATTGATTAAGCTACTAACAATCAGGTCGTTTAATTTATCAGAGTTTATCCCGTATTCCTCAAGGTGCCCTTTTGCTTTTTTAATAGCATAGGTGATTTCGCTGTTATCAATAAAATCAGCACCTAGATACGACTTAATTTCATTCATTAACGATTCATCACTATCAAGTAACCGTAAGCTTAACCATCGTGAATTTAGGCCTTCTAATTCGTGTTTTTTGATTTCGGTTTCGATAATTTTTATTGCGGATTCAATCTCGTTTGAGTAGCGTGGCATTAAGGGCTTGGTCACGCTTTTTTTATTAAAATTATCTAATATATCGGTCAAGTTCTTTATGCTTGATTTTTTACTAGCGGCGGTTGTGACTACGGGGATACATAATTCGTGTTCGATTTTTTTTGTATTAATTTTGATATTTTTCTTTTTTGCTTGGTCGATTAGGTTAATGCATAGGATAACGTTATTTGTGATTTCGCAGGTTTGTAGCACGAGGTTTAGATTTCTCTCTAGGCAGGTTGCATCACACACTACTACAACAATATCGGGATTGCCGAAACATAGATAATTTCTTGCAATTTCTTCCTCGGTTGAATGAGCCATCAGCGAATATGTACCCGGAATATCAACAAGAACATACGAGTTTTTATCGGTGCAAAAATACCCTTGCGCATTTGAAACGGTTTTTCCTGGCCAGTTTCCCGTATGCTGATTCATTCCCGTCAGTGCATTAAAAATCGTACTTTTTCCAACGTTTGGGTTTCCTGCAAGAGCGACTATAATGTCATTCTCATTCTTTTTGATGATTTCTAGTTTTGAGTCGATTGCATTGAGTCGGGTTGATTTATGTGTAAGTCCCAATTAGCTCATCCTTTCATTCATCAATGCTATTGTAATATTTTCACATTCCTCTTTTCTTAAAGCGATGATTGCCCCTCTTATTAAAAAAGCAACCGGTTCACCGAAGGGGCTTTTGCAAACGCATTCTATTTCAGTCCCGACAGTAATGCCTATGTCAAGTAACCTTCGTCGCATGTTTCCACTAATGTTAACCGAAGTTAACCTTGCTTTTTGTCCGATTTTTATATCTAAAAGATTGTATGTTTTTTTCATTATTGCACACCTAATTTGTTGATTCGCATTTTGCTATTATTTATTCTATGCAAGTGAAAAAATTAGGTTAAAATAAAAAATCCGCTCTCAAATGAGAACGGAATATTGTTATAAAATTTTTTATTTGATAAACAACTGAAATATCGAAAATATTATACCGGCTGAAAATACAGTGTTTTCTATACTTGAACAGATTTTGATTAATTTATTAGGAGAATGCTTTGCGCTGAAAATTGCAAAAAGCAAACCCGAAACCGAAATTATTAAAGACATAAAAGCGTATGTGGATATTATAATTGATGCGCCTAAAAAATCACCATCTGTTTCTATACTGGGATAATTGACGCAATTTACAATAAAATCTACAGATAACGCTAGAAATAATATAAGTAATACAGTGGAAATAGTAAATAAAACAAAGGGTAGTTTCTTTTTCATATTATCACCATTTTTATAATATCAAATCGGTGTTATGGTTGCAAGAATATATTTTGTAACAATATTATAACATAAAGAAAAAAGACACGGTAACAACCGTGTCTTTTTTTGGAGGCGCCACCCAGATTTGAACTGGGGAATAAAGGTTTTGCAGACCTCTGCCT
>JAFOCH010000114.1 GCA_017381395.1 Clostridia bacterium | reverse complement strand
CTGCGCGAAATTACAAACGCACAGCTCAGGAAGATAATAGACAGAATCGAGGTTGACCACGAGGGGAACGTTGAAATTTACCTGAAGCTCTTTAAAGAGCTCGGTATCGAGCAAACCGTTCCAATATACAGCGACTGTACATACAGCAGTAACACTATCGAACGCTTTGTGTGGATGGTGGCGTAGAAATCACGTGGCAAGCAACAAAAAACGGCGGTAGGGAGCGTAAACTCCTTATCGCCGCTGTGTTTACGGGCAGTTATTTTAATGACTTCAAAGCTTTTTTGAATTGAACGGTGAAAAGAACCGCAGTAAAGGTTACGGCTATCACGTCGGCAACCGGCTCTGCCGTATAAACGCCCAACGTTTTATCTGCTATAAGCTGTGGCATAAGGTAGATAAACGGCAAAAGCAAAACGAATTTACGGACAATGGCAACGATGATAGAGCAGGGCGCATTGCCGATAGAAACAAAGGTCATCTGGCAGGCGATTTGAATACCGAAGATGCACATAACACCGCAGTAAATCCGAAGCGCCGTTGCGGTAAATTCGATCAGCGCCTTATCGGGCGTGAATATTCCCGCAAACACTTGAGGGAACAGCATTATTGCACCCCAAACGATGAAGGAATAAGTTAGGCAGGCAATAAGCAAAAGCCTATAGGTTTTCTTGACGCGCTCGGTGTTTTTTGCACCGAAGTTATAGCTGAGAATCGGTTGCGCGCCTTGCGCAATGCCCTGCATCGGAAGCATTGCAAACTGCATCACGCTTGTAAGAATGGTCATCGCGCCCACGGCGATATCGCCGCCGTATTTTAAGAGCGAGGAATTGAAGCAAACCGAAATCACGCTTTCGCTGCTTTGCATAATAAAGGTTGCGGTTCCAAGCGCAATACAGGGGAAAATAAGCTTTCCGTCTATGCGGAAATTGTGTTTTTTGAGCTTG
Source organism: Clostridia bacterium (assembly GCA_017381395.1). Classification (GTDB taxonomy): domain Bacteria; phylum Bacillota; class Clostridia; order Oscillospirales; family Acutalibacteraceae; genus UMGS1976. The sequence continues at coordinate 1,972 of JAFOCH010000114.1, read as the reverse complement.
AGAAAGGTTCTCTTACCGCAAAGAAACGTGAGCACCCAAATGCAAGAAATAGCTTGTGAAAGGATAGTGGCAAGCGCCGCACCTTTTACCCCCATACCGAGTCCGAAAATAAATATCGGGTCGAGAATAATATTGCTGACAGCACCGATAAGCACCGTAAGCATACTGATTTTTGTATATCCCTGCGCCGTGATAAACGCGCCCATGCCGAGTGTGAGTTGAACGAATACCGTGCCGATGGCGTAGACGTTCATATAGCTTGTCGCATAGTCAATGGTGTTTTTTCTTGCGCCGAACATCAGGAGCAGATCCTTGTTCCAAATCAGCAAAACTGCGGTGAGGACAGCGGAAATAATAAGCTGCAAAGAAAAGCAACCGCCCATGATTTTTTCAGCAGATTCGTTGTCGCCCTTTCCCATCGATATAGATGCCTTCGGTGCACCGCCCGAAGCAATCAGCGCCGCAAATGCCGAAATTATCATAATGATCGGCATACACACGCCGACGCCCGTGAGTGCAAGGCTTCCGATATCCTTTATATGACCGATGTAAATACGGTCGACGATATTATACAGCATATTGATAAGCTGGGCAACCACCGTCGGAACCGCCAACTTAAAAAGCAGCTTGCCGATCGGCGCAGTGCCGAGCATTTCTTTATTATCGCTCATAAATTAACTCCGTAAATTCAAAAAAATACAGCTTTGATTATATCGTATTTCGCTTTGCAATTCAAGATTTAAATGAAATTTACAAAAACGTAATATTTTCTGCTCGGTTGCTCAATCGAGCTGTTTTTATACTCATAGAGGTAAACCGCAAGCGGCAATGCGGAGTTTGGGATTTTATTTTTTTATAAAAACAGAAAGCACCATATATTTACAGCCGAAACGACAAAATTATTAATGATTATCTCTTGAAAAACGTGTACCGATATGGTAAGATTATAATGTATATTTATATATTGGTAGAAATTTGCTCATTTTTAGGTCAAACAGGGCACGGTCGGCATTTTGGGGAGGAGTATGATGTATAAAAATATCATTAAAAGATTTTTTGATATTGTTTTGTCAAGCATTGCGATAGTTCTTACCGCTCTGCCGATGCTGATTGTCGCAATAGCTATAAAAATCGATAACCCCGGCCCCGTCTTCTTCACACAAAAGCGTGTGGGTAAAAGCAAAAACGGACAGATAACGTATTTCAACATCTGGAAATTCCGCAGTATGAAGACCTCCACTCCGTCCGACACGCCGACACATCTTCTGTCGGATCCCGAGCAGTACATAACCCGTGTCGGCAGGTTCATTCGTAAGACGAGTATCGACGAATTGCCTCAGATTTATCAGGTGTTCACGGGCAAGCTTTCTGTTGTGGGCCCGAGACCGGCTTTGTGGTCACAGTATGATTTGATCGAGGAACGCGAGAAATACGGAGCTAACGATATAACCCCCGGCATTACCGGCTGGGCGCAGATCAACGGCCGCGACGAACTGGAAATTGACGTCAAGGCAAGGTTTGACGGCGAATATACCGCCGCACTGAACGCAGGCAAATTTAAGGGATTTGCAATGGACGTGAGATGCCTTTTCGGTACCATCGCCAGCGTGCTTAAATCCGACGGCGTCGTCGAAGGCGGCACGGGCGAGATGAAGAAGGAAAAAAAGGAAGAAAAAGAGACTGTGATAAAATGAAAAAGATATTGATCACTGGAGCAAATAGTTATATAGGTACGTCATTTGAAAAATATATAAAAGACAATTATCCCGAAGATTATATGGTCGATACCGTTGATATGGTAGATAATTTATGGTGTGAAAAAGATTTCTCGAAATATGACAGTATTCTTCATGTTGCAGGTTTAGTGCATCAAAAAGAAACCAAAAAAAATGCCCATTTATATTATAAAATAAATCGAGATCTTGCAATCGAAACAGCTCAAAAAGCAAAAAGAGATGGTGTAAAGCAATTT
>JAFOCH010000113.1 GCA_017381395.1 Clostridia bacterium | reverse complement strand
TCAGGATTCTGAGGATAGAAAAATGTACCGGTAGGCGCATAACCAATCTTTAAATCGTCATACACCTCACGCATAGCCATAACGGCCTTTCCGTGAGCGAGCATAACGTGGTGAGCCATTCGGATAAGCTCACGTACGCCAAAATTGAGCGAAGGTGCGTGACCGCCGCCATTAAATCCATCACCGATGAAGCACTGCGGCTCATTAAATGTAATAAAATTCTTTACTCTGTCACCAAATGCCTTTGCGCAAATTCGCGCATATTCGGCAAACCAATCGGGTGACTCGGCATTGAGCCAAGCTCCTTTATAAAACAGTTCGTTCGGGTAATCCCAATGGAAAAGGGTGACAAAGGGTTCGATTCCGTTAGCAAGAAGCTCGTCAATAAGCGCATTGTAGTAATCAATTCCCTTTTGATTAACCTCTCCCGTGCCATTCGGCAGAATGCGTGTCCAAGCAATCGAGAAGCGGTAACCCTTTAATCCGAGCTCCTTCATTATTGCTACATCTTCTTTAAATCGGTGGTAGCTGTCGCAGGCAACGTCACCTGTATCCGACGCCTGAATTTTACCGGGACGCTTACAGAAGGTATCCCAAATGGAAAGCCCCTTTCCGTCCTCGTATGCTCCACCCTCAATCTGATATGCGGCTGTCGCTGCACCCCAGACAAAGTCCTTACTAAACATAAAATTTACCCCCTAATGTGTGGTTTAGTTAAATTATATCAAATAGTTAATTTATGTCAATTGAAAAATACAATAAAATTTGATACAATACCTTTTGTAAAGGAGGCGGTAAAATGCAAATCAATGACCTTAGCGGATATTTAAAAAAACAATTCGGTTGCAAGGTATATAAGCTTTCGCTGGTAGGCTGCACAAGCTGTCCCAATCGCGACGGCGCAGTTGGTGTCGGCGGCTGCATTTTCTGCTCCGAAAACGGCTCGGGCGAATTTGCCGAAAAAAAGAAAGGCTCGGTAGCCGACCAAATTGAAGCGGCAAAAATGCAGGTAGCGAAAAAGATAAAAGAGGGTGAAAAGGTAAAGTACATCGCATATTTTCAGAGCTTTACCAACACTTATGCGCCCATTGATGAGTTAAGAGAAATGTTTTTTGCCGCGATAGAGCATCCCGATATAGTCGTACTGTCGATTGCAACGCGTCCCGACTGCTTATCGAGCGAGGTAATTGCTTTACTAAACGAACTAAACGCGATAAAGCCGGTTTGGGTTGAGCTTGGACTGCAAACGATACATAAAAAATCCGCCGAGTATATCCGACGAGGATACGAGCTGACGGTATATGACGAGGCGGTAAAGTCGCTTCACGAAATAGGCATTTCGGTTATAGTTCACATGATAATCGGACTGCCGGGCGAAAGCGAACAAATGATTTACGAAACTGCCGAATATATAGGAAAAACCGCCGACGGAATAAAAATGCACATGCTTTACGTACAAAAAGGCACCGACCTGTATACCGAGTATCAAAAGGGGTGCGTTCCCCTGCTTGATATGGACAGGTACATCGACATTCTCATCGGTTGCATCGAAAGGTTGCCCGAAAACATCGTAATCCACCGAATGACAGGCGACGGGGATAAGAAAACACTTGTAGCGCCAATGTGGACGGCTAACAAGCGTCACGTACTCAATTCCATTAACGCGAGATTCAGGGCGACCGAAATAAAGCAGGGACGGCTTTTTCAAAAATATTGAAATATATATAAATATATGATATAATTACTTAATTACTCATTATGGAGGAAATGCTATGATTTGCAATAAGTGCGGATTTGATAACGCCGACGGTAAAGCGTGCAAGGCTTGTGGCAGCATACTTTCGGTCGACGACGGCTCAAAAGGCGCACATTTCGTTATAGGTAAAAATCATGATGATCTGGCAAAAGTTAAAAAGGATATTTCATCCTTTGACGGCTCGGTTGCCGCTGCATCAAACGATTTTTATAAAAATAAAAAGAAGAAAAAGCAAGATAAGGGTAAACTTGCCGTTTGGATTACAAGCGTAATTCTGATAATCCTTGTTATCCTTTCCTGCGGGTACATACTCATCGACTCGCTTAATAGAAATAAAATTCCCACAGTGACAAAAGAGGATGCAGACGCTATTCTGACCGCCTTTGAGGGTCCCGCACTCGCCAGAATAAAGGATAAATTCCGTTCAGCCGACAGTGACAGTGGTCGTGAAGCTGCTAGAAAAGAGGCACTCGGCTACTTTAACTCGCTCGAGGAGATGGATACAATCGAATCGGTCGAGCTATCGCAGGACGGGTCAAAGATTTACTTTAAGCGCTCGTACACCGAATGCGTATTCGTAATGGACGACCCTACCCCCGATACCTACAATGCGTCGACCGTTCTGACCGACGAAATTTCGCAAATCGTTGACGGCTCATTTTCTGCCGACCGCGACCTGACCAATTTTAAGCACGGAATCGAAAATAACGTACTCATTATCAGCGCAACCGAAAACCACCGCTCGGTATATGACAAACTCGATTCGATGCTCTATTATTTTGAGGACGCGACCCTCAACGTAAATTATATAAGGAATGCAACCCTTCATAATTTTACAAAGGATTTGGGTAGGTATAATGCGATTTTCATTCACGCTCAGTCTTTTGTCGACAGGAATGGCAAAACGGTACTCACCCTGAATGAAAAGGCAACCTCCGCCAACATGGTTGGATATTCTCATCAGCTCGCAAACGGGCAATCATCAGTTTGCGGAAATATGATGTCGGATGGTGCAAGTTTCACCGTCACCGACACCCTGATTAAGCAGAATTATAAGAAAAACGCAATGCCCGATTCGCTCGTTTATATGAGCGCAGACACGGGTTACGGCCCCGGAAACGCAACCTTTGCAAAGGCGTTTAGCGCGGTAGGTGCGCAAATCGTGGTAGGTTACTCAAATAAGGTTAGCGCGGCTTATGAATCGGCCTGTGTAAAGGATTTTGCCGAGTACATTATTTTAGGAAAAACCATTGACGACGCGTATCAGTACGTTATAACCAAAAATGGTGAATCCGACAGCGACGAAACACCTGCTTATTTCGGCTACTATGGAGCGAGTGACTGGTCACTTTACGGATGGGAGCTTTTTAGCGGCACCGAATCCACCCAGATAACCAACGAGGACGAGCTTTTTGACAGTTTAAATTACGCCATGCTTTCGCTCGGTACAAACAGCATTAGCCAATCAATCGAGGGTTATCGCGTACTTGACGCCGACAAGGACGGCTCAAACGAGCTATTTATGATGGCGAAAATGGACGGTGAACTGACAACCAACCTCGCATTTGATACCTTTAACAATGCACAAATTGCCCTCGACACGTCAAAGAGTGAGGACTACGATTTCAGAACACTGTACGATTCAGCGAATACACAAATTTATCTATGCGAGCAATTTACCAACGACAATAGTGCAAAGACACTTTACACCTGGACCAATATGGGCTGGGACGTCTTTGCCAAATATAGTGACGAAAAAGCAGGAAAACCGACATTCATTTGGGACGGAAAGAATATCAGCGAAGCCGCCTTTAACGCCAATTTTCAAAAGGTGTCGCAAGGTGCTCTGCTGAGCAACTGGCGCAGTATGCTCAATCTCTATTACCAAACCGCCGACAGAAATAAGACTGTTACCGATCTTTCCGCAAAGTTCAAGACCATGTCAGGAGTTACCGAGTGGCTTGCTGCCGACTTTGACGGTGATGGCTCGAATGAAGCAGCAATCGTTATTTCAGGATTCGGCAACGAATGGCTCAAAAATGTGGCGATCATGTCACGTACCGGCAAGGAGCCGATTCTATACGCGCAGAATTTCGGCACCTTTATCGTTTATATCGATGAAACCGACGTGGGCGTTGTTTTCAGAGTGGCATATCTCGGCGCTGATGCAAAAGAGGAAGTAACCCTCGCTGTCGGTGAAACAGGCGGTGTTGACGTCTATTACCCCGACGAGATGAAAACGACAAACATCAAATTTAACGGCGAGGTTACCGACACAACCGGATTTACCATCGTAGAAAAATATGACGATTCGGTTTATTCGCTTGAAGGTGTTTGGGAAATCACCGGTATCGATAACGTGAAAATCACCTTCTCTGCAAAAGAAGCAGGCACAGTCTATGCCGAGAATTATTCCTTTGCTACCACCGATTATAAAGTAGGTGTATTCAAGCACGAATTTGTCGCTACAAATAATACGGTCGAAATTAAATTAGACGACGGATACCGCACCTTTACCCTTCAGTGGCACGAAAGCGGCGACTTTATCGCCATCACCGACCACGTATCCAAGCTACAACGAATACTCACACGAATCGATAAATACGATCCAGCTAAGGTGCCGTCGATACCCGATTCGAGTTCGTCTGAGCCCGAATCAAGCGACACATCGTCAGAAGGTGAATCTTCTGACAATAGTAGCAGCGAAGCAACTGAATAAAATATGATACAAAAAATCCTACACCGATTGGTGTAGGATTTTTTATTTGTGTATTAAATTATACTCTTTCGAACAGCCAGAGCTCGCCGTACATATCCTTGTCGCTTACGACGTATTCGATACCTTCGTTAAGCTGCTTTCCGGTATATTCCTTGCCGGTTAAGCTA
>JAFOCH010000112.1 GCA_017381395.1 Clostridia bacterium | reverse complement strand
CACCTACCGAATCGTCAATCGTCTTTACCATCGACTGACCAAGCACGTTGCGCGGCTTATGCAGTCCCGGTGTGTCGATAAAAACAATCTGTGTTTCCTTTTCGGTCAGGACGCCCATAATTCGATTTCGTGTTGTTTGCGGCTTGTCCGAAACGATTGCTACCTTTTGGCCCAAAATTCTATTCATAATCGAGGATTTGCCTACATTCGGCTTTCCTACTATGGCGACGAATGCACCTTTTGTCATTTCACTCATTATTTTTTCTCCGTTCAATTTTTTCATATACCTCAATTATACAATAAAAAATCCGCTACGGCAAGACGTAACGGATTATATTAAAAATTATCTTTGAATTCCAAGAGATGCCATAATTTCCTTTTCGGTACTACGCATCAGACGCTCCTCGTCGCCGCCATTTACGTGGTCAAAGCCGAGTAAGTGCAGCATTGAATGGACGGTGAGATAGGAAATTTCACGGTCGAAGGAATGACCGTATTCGACCGACTGGGCAAGCGCGTGCTCGACCGAAATTACGATGTCGCCAAGCTGTAACGCATTTGTTTCGGGATCAAGGTCATAAACCCCGTCCTCGCCAAGCGGAAAGGACAAAACGTCGGTGGCTCTGTCAACATTTCTAAATTCGGCATTAAGCTCGTGAATGCGCTCATCATCAACGAGGGTGACAATTACCTCCGAGTCGTTTTCAAAACGCTGATTTTTAAGCACTTCGGCGCAGGAACGACGAATAAGCCCCCTCATTCCGTTGGGCAGTTTTACCGCACGTTGCTGATTTTGAATGGTTACCTTAACCTTTGGCATGACGCTTGCTCCTTTTTTGCTCGTCATATTTTTCGTACGCCTTTACGATGCGCTGAACAAGTTGATGACGGACAATATCCTTTTGGGTAAATTTGATAATCTCAATATCATCAACCCCTTTTAGCACCTTTGATGCTTCGAGGAGTCCCGACTTTTTAGCATCAGGGAGGTCGATTTGGGTTATGTCACCGGTGACCACCATTTTTGAATTAAAGCCGAGTCGAGTGAGAAACATCTTCATCTGTTCAGGGGTGGTATTCTGCGCTTCGTCGAGGATTATGAAGCTGTCGTCGAGCGTCCTTCCTCGCATATATGCGAGCGGTGCAACCTCGATATTTCCCCTTTCCTGATAACGCTGAAAGCTTTCGGGTCCGAGCATATCAAAGAGAGCATCGTAAATCGGGCGCAGGTATGGGTCAACCTTTTGCTGTAAATCGCCGGGCAAAAAGCCGAGCTTTTCCCCCGCTTCGACGGCAGGGCGAGTGATGATAATTCGGTTTACCCTATGCTCGCGGAAGGCGGCAACAGCCTCGGCAACGGCAAGATAGGTCTTTCCCGTTCCGGCAGGACCGATCGAGATGACGATGGTATTTTTTCGTATAGACTCGACATATTTCTGCTGACCGAGTGTTTTTGGCTTGATGGGTTTACCCTTTGCGGTGATGCAGATACAGTCGCCACCGAGCTTGCTCAGTTTATCGGCGTTTCCCTCCTCCGAAAGCGAAATTGCGTAACGGATATTCTGTTCATTGAGGGTTTCGCCCTTTGCCGCAAGGTCGAGCAGCGCCGACACAGTTGAGGTCGCATAAGCAACCTTTTCTTCGTCTCCCCAAATTTTAAGCTCACTGCCGCGCAAAATCATACTTACGCCAAGCTCTTTTTCGAGGATTTTTATATTTTCGTCAAAGCTACCGAACAAATTAACCGCATAATCGAGGCGATCAATATTTAATATCTTTTCCGTGTTTTTTCACTCCTAATCGGTGTTGTTTTTATTTATTATATCACACTTTTTCACCAATTAAAAGCGTATAAATTAACTTTTTATTCTATTATCGAAAGCGGCTTTTCGGTGGCAATATTTTCTTCGCAAACATAGTCGGCGGTAATGATAATCGCGTCCTCAGTTTCGGTAAAGGTTATGCTTTTTTTCTTGATTTTTGCCCCTTTAAGCTGCTCGGCTTCGAGAAGTTTTAATTCGGTTTTCGCCCGCTTTTTTGCATCGTCTAGGGATAATTTCACCGTCGTCTTTTTCACCTCGCGGAATTCGGCTTCGATTATCGAAACTGGCAAAACAACCTCGCCCGACTGCAAGGTTTTTTCGCTAGCTGTGGCTGTGTAATCATACTTTACCGAGCCGAGATAGAGGGGCAAATATACCCCAAAAAGCTGAAAAACGCGTCTTGTTTCATTTTTCCCTGTAGGGATAAGCTTAGTTTCGGTGAGGGGTACTGTGACGGTAATTTTTCGGTCGGTTTGGGCGTAAACTTCGCCCATCGCGTGACAAAGGACGGTACTCAAATCACCGTATTCGACCGTACCCAGAGCCACCACGTCACCCTTTCTGACCGCGTCACCGACCTTTACCGCCGCACTTCCTTTTTTGACGTACACCTTTGTAATTATGCCGTCGGCGGTGGCGACCAAATTGCAGGGTGACTTATCCTCGACAAGCTCGGGTGACAGCCGCTCACGGACGTCGATGGTCACTCGGCTACCCTCTATATTGATTGCCGACCACGAAAGCTGGGGCATTTTTATTAAAAAATCGAGACGCAGATTCTCGGTATCGAGGGAGGATATTTTTGCCCCGTTTTTTATACCGATTTCATTCGCTACGCTCAAAATTTCGGCAGTAGATACCCTTTCGTTTCCGCTTACTTCGACCGACCAAACAAGCTTTGGCATAAAGCCGAGAAACAGCGAAAAAATTAATGCGCCGACGACAATTCCCTTTCGGTAACGATAGCGGTGGACGACAAAAGGAATACCGCGACGATGCCTTATTCTAAGCCGCACCCTGCTCCTTTTTCGTAGCCGACGTATCCGCTTATAGTCCCGCGCAAATACCGAGCAGAGCAGCATTTCGTCGCGCCGTTTTACGTTCCAGACGGCTATCCCGTTATTCGCGCATAGATTTAAAAATCGCTCGGGATGCTCTCCCGAAACGCTCACCCTGACATAGCCAAGTAGTATTCTGACAAGCTTTACAAACAGCATTTTTGCACCTCTACATCTCGAACTCGACCGACAGAATGTATCCCGAAATTACGACCGCCTTGTACGAAAGGGATTTAATTTCAAGCCCTCTGCCCACCAGCTGAACTACTCCATTTCCGACGTTTACCCGTATTTTTTCATCCCCGTATTCCAATAGACCGCGGCATCCGTCAATCAGCACCTCGCGGTTGGACGACATTTGAATACCGCAGGCGGACGAAAGGGTACCTGGCATAATTTCGAAAGCGGATGAAAACTGTTCCGCCGCTTTGTATACCTTTTTTCTTGACATTTTATCACCCCGAATAAGCTAGTTGATTCCTTATACCAAATGTTATGAGAAGGTGACTATAAAAATACGCGGGTGCATATATTTTAGTGGTGATTTTTATGCTTAAACGGATTTTAGTTGCAATCTTTTCAATCATAATTGGCGGATTTTTTTTAATTTTCGGGGCCGACATTTCGGCGGGGATACGAAGCGGCATTTCGGTATGCGGCGATGTTGTGATACCATCACTTTTCCCCTTTATGATACTGGCGGAATTCATCGCTCTGTCGGGTGCAAGTGACACATTATCAAAGCCGCTTGCTCCATTTACACGGCTTATTTTCGGGTTACCAAGGGCAACTGCGGCACCGATTTTTTTGTCATTTATTTCAGGGTATCCCGTCGGAGCCTCACTCACAAAACGGCTATACGACAGCGGTAAAATTACACGCGATGATGCCGAAAAAATGCTGACATTTACGGTCAATTCCTCACCTGCGATGCTAATTTTTGCCGTGGGCATGGGAATGCTTGGCAGCAAAGAATATGGATATGTACTGTTTATTGTTCACATTCTGGCATCGGTTTTAAACGGCATTTTGTTTTCGCGAATAATACTGAATTACGGCAAAAAAAAGGTGGTTGTAATTGCAAATTCACAAACAAGCACTTGGCAATCAGCAAAACAAAACATGCGACCACACGCACCAAACCCTACACAGACAGACATCCAACTCACCAACAAAACAAACCAAGCTCAACATTATAATATAGCCGATGCTTTTGTCACCGCTACGGCTGATGCTTCGAGTTCAATGCTCAAAATTTGCGGTTGCGTAATTTTATTCGCAGGGATTGTTTCGAGTGTCAATTCGGCTGATATACTAGCGCTCATTTTGGAGGTGACGGTCGGGTGCAATGTGGCCGTCGGCTACGGGTTAAACGTTATATCGGCGGTGATCGGCTTTGGCGGAATATCGGTCATAATGCAGATTATGACGGTATCGAAGGGACTCATTCGACCGCATATTTTAATTTTTAGTCGGCTTACCCACGCGGCAATTTCATACGGGCTATGCTCGGTGGCGATTTCGCTTTTACCCGAAAGGACGATTGCCGTGCTGTCAACGGGACTGCCTAGTTCAAGTAGTTTTTCGAGCGTTACTGCACCTGCGTCGGCGGCAATGCTTTTGTTATCGGTGGTGGTCATGTTTAGCGCAAAAATTGCAAACGCTGAATAACTTGACTCGGACGCGAAAAGAGTTTTTTATAAAAAATGCTTTTAATTTATCGAGGAATGATATATAATGTAGAAAAGGCGGTGATTTAGTAATGAAAATGTCGAAGGACATAAAAAAGGAATGTCGCATTTGCGTTGTCGGTCGAATGGCTCCCGACGGCATGTCCATTCTATGCACCAAAAAGGGAATTATGAATCCCGATGACAAGTGCTTTCATTTTAAATACGATCCGCTGAAACGAGTACCGAGAAAAAGGCCGAAGCTCATCGAGCATAATCCGGAAGAATTTGAAATATAAAACATAAATAGGTTGTGACTTAAAAAACGTCACAACCTATTTTTTTATTATGTAAGTAAAAATCGACCGCAAGGGAATTACCTTGCGGTCGATTTGATTTATGAGATGCTATGAGAAAATTTATGCTACGCGAACCTTGCGTACAGTAACGAGAACGGTTGCTGCTGCAACGAGAACTGCGAGAATCACGTAAAGTGATGCAGATGTGTCACCGGTCTTTGTTGATGAACCGGAGCTTCCCGATGCAGAACCTGTGCTGCCTGTTGCCCCGCTTCCCGGTGTGATTGTAACACCGTGTACGTAACATGTGCCTTCCGGACCATAGTTACCTGCTGCTCCTACGTGAATACGAGTCTTTTCGAAATCGTAGTCGTCAACGAGGAAGGAGGTTACTTCGTTACCTGTGGCTTCTGAAACAAAGCTCATTGTATTAACCTTGCCATCCTTTGCTTCCTTACAGGTGATGGTAATGATACCATTATTGAAGTTGATGTTCCAAAGACCACTGATTGAGTAACCGCCGGCATTACCGCGATCAGCTGTACCGAGCTTAACATCGCCGTAATAGAGCTCTGCAACACAGTGGCTGTCACCATTCTTTTCACTACCAACGAGAAGGGTGATTTCGCCTACCTGTAAACGATATTTTTCACCGTAGTAGTTGGTAAATCCGTTTGATCTGGTGAGGTATGATGAAACGGTAAATGATGTTCCAAGATTGTACGGTGCAACACAGGTAAGTACCGGCAAGTCGCGTCCGTTAGCAACCAATTTTCCGTCAGAAGAGATGTTTCCTACGTTACCCTTCCAGTTTTCCTTGGTGAACTTTTCGTAAGTAATTGTCTTTGTAACATTGATAACGGTCGGGTCAACCGGCTTAATTCTGAGGTAAGGAATGTAGCTTCCTGCTCCTGCAACGCCAATCGAAACATCGGCTACGTTGAAGTAGTAATCCTTACTGATGTCGAAGGTTGTAACTTCTTTTCCATCGGTTTCGGAAATCCACTTGATTGCAGTGCCGTCCTTGTAAACGGTGATCTTACCAAGCTTGTTTTCGATGTCGTATGTGCCGACTGCTGACTTATAATCTTCGGTAAAGTATGTTGTACCGAGGGCTGTTCCTCTGTAAATGATCTGTGCCTCATATGTGCCGAGAGCACCCTTCTTAACGTGAAGCTTGAGATCGCCTGCGTTAACTACAAACTGGTCGGCATCCGAGCCGCCTTCTTCAACATTCTTTGCATAGGTAGCGATTACATTGAAGATTGTGCCGAGACGGAGGTGTCCAACAGTCTGGAGTGAAACGAGATCGTCACCCTTTGCATAGAGGTAACCGCTTGCGTTGATGCTATCTCTGTCGCCCTTGAAGTCGGCCTTGTTAAAGGAGCCGCTCCACTTGAGAGTTTCAGAAACGTCGGTGAACTGGTCGCCTGTGCCACGAGGATCGTCTTCGTTAAGGTCGAATACGGTGAAGGTAGCCATAACTACGTTGTTGATGCGGCCGTTTTCGTTATCTTCAATCTGCTGACCGATGAGCATCCAGAGGCCCGGCTCGGTGAGTACAAAGGGATCACCAGTGTAACCGGTAGAATGTCCGTAACCTACCTGAGCCCAACCCATCTGAGTTGTTCCTTCTTCGGTTACGCGAACATAACTAAGGTTATAAATATTTCCTGTGTGCACCTTACCGTAAACGTCGGTATAGTTAAACTTATTGTTGCTCCAATAGTTGCCGTTTACGAGCTTATCAGATACATAGAACACATTGTTGAATTCGGGATCGAAGGTAAGATGTGTACCCAAGTAGCTGCTGTCGTCATCAATGTAATACTTGATTTCGCGCGGCTGATATGCGTAAAGATGTGCATTATCGTAATGGTACTTTTCGTTGGGTGTTGCCTTTGTGGGAGTATCTGTTACCTTGAAGCTACCCATGTAGATATTCTGTCTGACGCCTGAAGCTGTAACAACTTCGCCGTAGATAGCGTATGTACCTGTAAGCTCGAAGGTAAAGAGTTTCTTTCCTACGATTGCGGGATCGTTTACGTCCATGTATTCGCCGAATCCTGTTTCGGGATCGGTGTAATGGTCATTTTCGCCCATGTTGCCGGGAACGTACTGCTTGTAGCCAGATACCTTACCCTCAACACCGTAGAGATATACCTTGTCAACAGTACCCTGGTAGGTTGCCTTGCCAATGCGGTACTCGAAGAGGTAGTTGCTCCAAATTGTATCAATATAAAGTGAGTCAGAAACGTGAATGTCGGCAACGTCAACACCTACGTAATCGCACATTGTACCTGTGGTATCGTTAACAACGAGGTTTACGTGCTGCTTTTCGTAGTAATAAGAGCCGCCATCCTGTGAAATATCAACGAGCTGATCGATGATATTCTGAGTCGGCCAGAAAACGTAGAAATGAGCAATCTCAATTTCTCTATCCTGTCTTGCGCCGTCATTATATCCTTCGAGGGTGCCCTTTAATACGTACTCGCCCGGCTTTTCGAAGGTCATTGAACCTTCGCCGGTACCTGCCTTGAAGTAATACTTTGTGCCATCCTTATGATAAAGGTTTACGTGGTAAATGAAGCCAGTATATGTCTTATCTCCTGCGTCGAAAGAATACTTGTTATGGTCTCTCCACCATGTTTCGTTCTTTAAGGTATCGCCTACCATAAAGGCAGCATATTCTTCGCCATCGATTGTAACAGTGTCGGTTGAGAAGCCGGCAAGGTTAGAAGGATTGGCCTTGCTTGTAACATATGATGATTCTGCGCCCTGTTTCGGCCAGAATTTGATAATACGGGGTGAGTAGTCAACTGCAGGGTTCTCGGAACCAAAGTCAATTTCACCTGACTCAACATCGCTTGAGGTGTCATCACTTGAAGTGTCACTCGACTCCTCGCTGAGAGTTGTAACTGACAAAGCTACACTCTTAGCACCAGCAGGAGTTTCGCCATCTGCGGCAACACGCTGATATACGGTGTATTTTGTGTTGGGAGTAAGATCTGTGAAAACATTGCTTGACTGCCATGTTGTTCCATCAAGACTATACTCATATCCCTCCAACTGAGCAACTGTAATGGATGTAGTAGTGCGACTTTCCAATGTCGGAGGTGCTACATATTCAACAACTTCGAACTGAATAAGTGTAACCTGTCCGCCAGCCTGCATGCCTGTAACACACTTCCAAGTACCTGCCTGGTCAAGTACCTTTGCATCGTTGCTTGCAGAGCCGTTAATCTTTCCATAATAGAGCTGTGAGCTGAATTTCCATTCACCATCACAGTACCAATTTTGCATACCGTTAATTTTGCTAGTCTTGGGTACTCCGCCATCGGTATAGTTGAGGTCAAAATTGAGCCAGTTTCCATTGCTCTTAATCTTGTCACCCTTGTACACCTGGGGAACGTTTACGGTAAGATGGTATCCATTATCCTTTAAGTCGCCACCACCAACCATCAGAGTAACCTCTTTACCAGTATATTCGGTAGCGCTGGCGAAGGACATCGCAACGGCTACCATTGTTACGAGCAGGCAAACTGCTGCAACAACCGGTAATACTCTCTTTTCCAAAAATTTTCTCATAGCATTTGCTCCTTTTATTGACGGCGGTATCTCATTTCGCCGCCTATAATATGTAAGACATCCCTGTGTCTGTCAATAAATGACATACATAGCGACACTACTATACATAATGAATTATACATATTTTGTCACCACAAGTCAATAATAAAAATGAATTTATATAAAGAAACTTTCAGTTTTTTCCGGTTTAACAAAAGTTGAGCTGATTTTTTATAGAAAATGTAGAATTTTTGCACTTTTTTCAGAAAATGGTAGGAGTGAAAATTATAAACACGCAGAAAAAAAGATTCGCCTATCTCGGCTCAATTTTGGTCGGGTTCATAAATGGG
Source organism: Clostridia bacterium (assembly GCA_017381395.1). Taxonomy (GTDB): domain Bacteria; phylum Bacillota; class Clostridia; order Oscillospirales; family Acutalibacteraceae; genus UMGS1976. The sequence goes on along the minus strand of JAFOCH010000112.1, from coordinate 3,769 downwards.
CTGCTCGGAGCAGGCGGAGGTATGCTTGCCGTCCCCCTACTCAAAAAGGCAGGAGCCGAGCAAAAGCAGGCGCACGCCACGTCAATCGCCCTTATTCTGCCCCTATGCCTTTTCAGTGCGACGCTGTATTTGATAAACGGAAAGGTTACCTTTTCCGATGCCGTCGGATACCTTCCCGCAGGGACTGTCGGCGCGGTAATCGGGGCGTTTTTGCTGAGCAAAATAAAGGATAGCTGGTTGCGTAAAATATTTGCGCTTTTCATAATCTGGTCAGGGGTTAGGATGTGGTTCAGATAGGCAACGTATATATGTGGTTGGCAGGAATTTTATCGGGAATAATCGGCGCGATGGGAATAGGTGGCGGCGGTGTATTGATAATTTATCTGACACTGATGGCAGGGGTCGACCAAATAACCGCCCAAGGTATAAATTTATTATTTTTTATCCCCTGCGCCGTCATTGCTTTAGTCATTCATTCGCGAAAAAAGCTAATTATTTGGCGGCTCGCGTTACCGATGATTTTGGGCGGTCTGGTCGGGGTTGCCATAGGCGCGTATTCAGCCGAGATGATAGGACCGAATATGCTCGGTAAAATCTTTTCGGCATTCCTGATTTTCATTGGTCTGCGTGAGCTTTTTGCGAGAAGGAAAGAGGATGACGGCATTAAAAAAAGCAGCCGCTGAGCGACTGCTTTTTATACTGTTTTAATTAAAATTCAAGTTTTTCGATTGCGCCCTTTCGCATACGGAAAACGCAGGTAAATCCTGCCTTTTTGCACTCGGCAAGTGCGTCATCAAATGCGTAATCAAGTGAATGTGCATTATGCGCGTCAGAGGATAAAATCACCCTGCCGCCATTGTTAAAAATGGTCGAAAGCATTTGCGACGAGGGATACGGATTTTTCTTTCCGTGGCGGTACATCGCACCCGTGTTTATTTCAAAAAGCATTCCCGGCTTTTTACGCAAAATGTTGTAAATCGCATTACGGGCAAGGGCAAAATAATAGGGGTCGCGGTCGTCAAAAAGATGAATTTCGTCATTAAACTTTGATATAAGGTCAAAGTGACCTACGATATGTACGCCCTCGCGAAGTGCCGCCTTTTCGCTGACGGCATAGAAATACTCCGCCATAGCCAAGGCATCGCCGCCAAACATTTCGTCAACGCATTCGACAAGCTCCTCGGGAGTACGGTCAACGGCATAAATCCTTCCGTCATCGGAATGAAGCTGATGCACCGAACTGATTACATAATCAAAAGGTGTCAAATCCATTTCGCTGTCGGCATCAAGCTCGATGCCCGACAGGACCTCCATCTTTCCCTCGTATTCTGCCTTTAACTGTGCGATTTCGTCGAGATAAAGGGGCAGTCGATTTTCACTTATTGCATAGTCATTTTCATAAGGCAACGGAGAATGAACCGAGAAGCCGAGCGAAACAAAGCCCTTTTCGTGTGCTTTTTTCGCCATTTCGGCAGGTGACGATATTCCGTCGCAATAATTAGTATGGGTGTGACAGTTTGATAACACGCGTATCATTATTTATACCTCTTGAATCCCTGATTTTTTTACTTAACTACATTCTTTGGCTTGCCGCTGAGGAATGCCTCGATATTGTCGCAGACTATTCCCATCAGTCGCTCTCTCGTTTGGAGCGGTGCCCACGCAACGTGGGGCGAAAAGGTAATATTCTTTGCCCCGAAAAGGACACAATCGCGGCTCATCGGCTCGGTGGTTAAAACGTCGACAGCAGCTCCGCTCAATTTACCGCGGTCAAGGGCATCAAAAAGCGCCTTTTCGTCGACGATTCCGCCCCTTGCGGTGTTTATGAAATACGCGCCGTCCTTGCATTTATTAAACGTGTCGGCGTTAAACAGTTTCCTTGACCGTTCATTCAGCGGACAGTGGAGGGTGATTACGTCACTTTCTCTCAGTAGCTCGTCGAGGTCGGTGAAGGTGACGGCGCTATCCTCCATCGGTGTCGGCTTATACACAAGCACACGCATCGAAAAGGCATTGGCGATTCGGGCAACCTGCTGACCGATTTTGCCATAGCCGACGATGCCGAGCGTTTTTCCTTCCAATTCCGCCGTGTCGAAAACAAAGGGCGAAAATGTTTCGCTACTGAGCCAACCGCCGTCCTTTACAAAACGGTCGTAATCGGCAATTTTTGAAAAATGATTGAGGATAAAACCAAAGGTTTGCTGGGCTACGGCGGCGGTCGAGTAGCTGCCTGCGTTGCAAACGGTTATCCCCGCTTTTTCGGTGTATTCGGTGTCGATATTATTGTAGCCGGTGGCAAAAAGTCCGATGTATTTGAGATTTTTTGCATCCTTTAAATTCTCCTCGCAGAGAACGGGTTTATTACAAAGAATTATGTCGGCATCACGTACCCTTTCGGCGATAAGCTCGGGTGGTGTGAGCTGATACACAACCTTTTCGCCAAAGCGGTCGAGAGGCGACAGCGAAAGGTCGCCCTTTGTCACCGTTTGGGCGTCAAGAATAACTATCTTCATTGTTTTTTCTCCAATTTGTGTCGGGAGCCGTCCTTTTCGACGACGGTAATTGACGAAAGCTGTCCTTCCAAACTTTCCTTAAACGAGTCGATGTATAGGCGGCGAAGTGTCGCCTGCTCGGTCTTTTCCTCCTCGGTCAGACCGACCTCCCTCTGCTTTCTAGCAAGGGCGTTTATTCGTTCGATTTGTTCCTTTGTTACCATTATAAAAATACCCTTCTATTCGGTAATTATTTTCTTAATCCGTGTGCGGTCGATAAAAATGTAAAGCGGTATTCCGAGTCCGTAGCAGGCAATTACCTGACCGATTCCGATCGCTGCCGCCTGAGTTAAATATCCGACCAAAAATCCGCTGTTTTCCATCGGGAAATAGACCTGTAATTCCAGCCCGATTATAGCCATATTGACCACCACCGCGGGAAGCGGCACAAGCCACGCAATCCCTTTTATTTTCACATTACGCAGCCAGTAGGCAATCACCGCTGCGATGAGGGTTGCCGCCGTGCCAAAAAGCATATCGACGGGATTAAAACTGAAAATATTGGCTATCAAACAGCCGACCGTCAGTCCGTAAATTGCAGTAGGTGTAAAGGCACAAAGCACACACAATGCCTCGGCAATTCGGCACTGAATCATTCCGTAGGAAAGGGGTGACACCACAATACAAAGCACCGCGTAAAAAGCGGCAATGGCGGCACCTTTGGCAATAAAAACAGTGGTTTTTTTGCTTTTTTTCATTATTAAATTCATCTCCGTAGTTTTATTTATTGTCAGGATTTTGCGAACTGACATTTTTTATACCCAATGTTTACAATAAGGGGTGGTGGCCACCCCTTATAAAGTAAAAAATTATTCGTCCTCTTCGGTCTCTTCTTCGACAGGAAGTTTGACTATTTTTACCCTCTCGATTCGGCGCTCGTTAATACTTTCAACCGTGAATTCGCATCCGGCAACTTCGACCATCGGGGTTTCATTTTCCTCCGGAATGCGTCCGAGAATGGACATTATCATTCCCGCAACTGTATCGTATTCGCCCTGGGGAAGCTTGATTCCGAGCTCCTCCTCAACCTCCTCGATGTCGGTCACGCCGTCGATGGTATAGGTTGTATCATTGAGCTTTTCGAATTCCTCTTCTTCATCATCGTATTCGTCCTGCATATTACCTACGATGGATTCGAGCAGGTCCTCAATAGTGACGATTCCGGCAAATCCGCCGTATTCATCCGATACTATGGCAAGCTGAATTCTTTTTTCGGT
>JAFOCH010000111.1 GCA_017381395.1 Clostridia bacterium | reverse complement strand
TACCACAAAAACACGTGCCAGCACCTGCCTCTTGCCGATAAACAAAACCGCGTTAGAAACGCTAATTTTAATGAAAAGCTACGAACCCGAAGGATACACAGGCCCGATAATACATAACAGCGAATTCGAACGGATAGCTCCAAGAAGCTTCGCAAAACGCTTTTACTCGCTTTTGAAATCGGCGGGGATTAAAAAGTGCGGTTTGCACACCCTTCGACACACCTGCGGCTCAATAATGTACGAAGCAAAGAATCACAACCAACTTTTTGTAAGCAACTATCTGCGCCACAGCTCACTCGCATCGACAAACGCTTACATCCACCTGAATAAAATAAATATCGAAGATTTACCCGAAATATAAATAAAATCACACGGCTCGAAACTCATCAGTTTCGGGCCGTGTTTATATTAAGTTAGGAGTTGAAAATATGTCTTATTTTCAGTGCGTTTTTTGCCCTTTTTTTAGCTATAATTTGACCCATTTTTCGACCACTTTTTTGACCCTGATTTTGACCACGATTTGACCACGAAATAGGTAAAATCAAGTGAAAAAAGGCGGTTTTGGCTGTAAATTTCTGTAAGTGAGCAAAAAACAAAAAAACACCGAAAACCTTTATATATCAAGGTTTTTCGGCGCTTTCTTTGGCAGGGGCAGAAGGACTCGAACCCTCGGCACGCGGTTTTGGAGACCGCTGCTCTACCAACTGAGCTATACCCCTATATCAAGGAACGGTTTGCCCTTCTTTCACTATTGCGAAAAAATACCGCTCCTCAAATTATCTATCATGGTGGGCCATCAGGGACTCGAACCCCGGACCAACCGGTTATGAGCCGGTTGCTCTAACCAACTGAGCTAATGGCCCGTAATCCGTAATTTACGGACGCAATATATTATAACACAATTTGTGTAATTGTCAATAAAAAACTTTCATTATCATTTTCAAATTAAATATATACTTTATTGACAACATCTGTTATAATTATAAAATACACAAAAGCATCATCATCTCCTCTACGCGAGGATAAATTCGATCGAGCTCGGTCACGGGAAGCGGATTTTCCCCTTTTCCAACCTCGATGGTAAAGCCGGGACGGTCAAATTCTTTAATAAACCAGTCCTTGAATCCGCCGTGAGAGGCGATTTCGCTCGGCTCCGAAAGGGTATAGCCGCTGCTCGATGATAAAAGAGTAGCCATCCGCCTGCCCTTTTCGGTGAAATTGTCGCCGTAATTCCAGTAGATTTCCTCGCCTTGAGAGTGAAAGGCCGCTACGTGACAGAAATTTTCGCGATGGCAGAGGGAAACAAGAGCGGCCGTTTCGGGCTCGCTGACGGGACGCTCGCCGCCATAACGGGTGGGTGTAGGGCCTAAAATCCCCTGCTTTATTTCGAGCTGACGCAGCTGATGCCAGCCGGCATCAAAATTATGATTGATATCTACTCCGCGTGCATTTGCCTTCCAATGCGCAAAGTCGCCGTGGGACAGCATTTTTACCCTTTCGCTGAATGGACCGCAGTCTGCTCTTTCGGTGACCGAAATATCGCAGCCGTCGGGATTGACCATCGGCAAAAAGACGAGCTTTCGGTCAAAAAGCACACGTCTGGCACGAATGCCCGCGACCTCGCCGTCACATTCAAGCGCGGCAAAAAGACTCTCGGCAAAGGATAAAATCAGCGTTGCGGTCAGGGCTTCCGAGCCGTGAAAAGCACCGCAGAAAAGCACCGATTCCTTTCCCTTACCGACCGAGAGGGTCAAAAGTTCCTTACCGAGAACGCTTTTTCCCACCGAGTTAACGCTAACGAATGGGTAGATTTCGGCAAGGGTATGCATGGCGGATTTTAGCTCGAAATAGGTATAATTTTTTGATTCTACGATATTTGGCATATTGAACCTCCGAGGTTTTTTACTCAATTATATGAGTAAAGCAGCGAAATAATGAACGGAGATATATAAAATGGATTTTTTTGAAAAAACGACAAAAAGTGAATATATTTTCGAAGGACGGGTTGTCCGACTCCGTTACGACGAAGTCGAGCTTCCCGACGGCAGCCGTTCAAATCGCGAAATAGTCGAGCATTATGGCGGAGTTTCTATTGCGGCAATCACCGACGAGGACGAAATTTTCCTCGTCAGGCAGTATCGCCACCCCTACGGCGAGGTAATTTACGAAATCCCCGCAGGAAAAATCGAAAAGGGCGAGGATCCCTTTGAATGCGGAAAAAGAGAGCTTAAAGAAGAAGTCGGAGCAACCGCCGACCATTATGAGTTGCTGGCGATCGACTATCCGTCGCCGGGTTATTGTGGTGAGAAAATATACATCTACTACGCCGACGGGCTTCACCTGGGCGAAAACGAGCTTGACGAAGGCGAATTTTTAGAGGTAGTGAAGGTGCCGTTTGAAAAGGCGGTAGAAATGGTATTAGCGGGTGAAATCCCCGACTCGAAAACTCAAATTGCCATTCTCAAATTAAAGCTATTGAGGGATAAAAAATGATGAAAAAAACGACGTGCATTCTCATTTGCGTGATGGTTATGGCGGGTCTTTGCTCCTGCTACCGTCAGGTCGGCAACCCGACCGTCGAAGGTAACACGGTATGGGAAAACAGCGCAAATCAGGACCCCGAAAACTATAACGAATACGTTGGGCAGAATCTCAATTACAGCGTAGCGGACGCGCTTGCCTCCCACGCAAAAGGAGTTGACGCCGACTCGGTAAAAATGGCGCAGGAGGTTATTGCCGAGCTGGACAAATACCCCGAATATTCGGACAACCGCGCAGTCACCTATATAATCAAGCTGCGTGCGGTGTATAAGTGCGTGGTCGGTTTCTATTATCACAACAGTACCGACGAGCGACTGAATGCCGTTATCCGCGAATACAATTCCGCCTACGAGGCGCTTTCGAGCAACGAAAAGACCGACTATGCCAGAATAAACAACGCCATTTTTCACGATGCCGCCCGACAGTTTGAGGCATACGGAAAAACGGTTACCAACTCATAAAGGAGCTTAAACAAAATGGAAATGACACCCGATAAAAAGCCGCGTGTGCTTAGCTGTATTCAGCCGAGCGGCACATTCACGCTGGGAAATTATTTAGGCGCACTCAAAAACTGGGTTAAAATGCAGGAGGATTGCGACTGCTTCTTTGCCGTTGCCGACCTGCACGCAATTACCGTCAGACAGGACCCCGCTAAATTCAGGGAGCAGATTCGCTCGGCATTTTCGATGTTGCTGGCAATCGGTTTGGACCCTGAAAAGAGCCCGATTTTTCTTCAATCGCACGTTGCGGCTCATTCGCAGCTTGCATGGATACTCAACTGCTACACCCAATTCGGCGAGCTGTCGCGAATGACTCAGTTTAAGGACAAGTCACAGAAGCACGCCGACAACGTAAACGCAGGACTTTTTGACTACCCCGTACTGATGGCGGCCGACATTCTGCTTTATCAGGCCGATTACGTGCCGATTGGCGAGGACCAGAAGCAGCACCTTGAACTCGCGCGAAACATTGCCGAGCGTTTTAACGGTGCCTACTCGCCGACCTTTACCGTGCCGAATCCCTATATCGGAAAGGCAGGGGCAAGGGTTATGTCCCTCCAAACACCCGAAAAGAAGATGTCAAAGTCCGACACAAACGCAAACGGATTTATCTCGATGCTCGACACCCCCGACGTGATTATGAAAAAGTTTAAGCGCGCCGTCACCGACAGCGAGGCAAAGGTTTATTACGGCGAGGGCAAGGCAGGAATTAACAACCTGATGAGCATCTATTCCTGCATCACGGGAAAGAGCTATGACGAAATTGCCGCTGAATTTGAGTCAAAGGGCTACGGTGACTTTAAGGTTGCGGTGGCAGAGGCGGTTATCGAGGCACTGCGTCCCATTCAGGAGAAGTATAATCAGGTATATAACGAAAAGGATTATCTCGCCGAAATTTATAAAAAAGGCGCTACCGAGGCCGAAAGAGTAGCTAACAAGACTCTCTATAAGGTAATGAAAAAGGTCGGCTACATAATGCCCTTTTAATCGAAAACAAGATATTCTGAATCACCCGTACGCTTCGGCGGTCGGGTGATTTTTTTGTACAACGAAAGTCGCGGAAAGGTCGTGCGGATGGGACGAGGCGGCAAGAATACAATCCTCCCGACTTCGCTACGCTCAGCCACCCTCCTTTACACAAGGAGGGCTATTAAGACGGTTTGTGCGAACGTGTCTGTTAAGTGCGGTCGGGTGATTTTTTTGCGTGGGCGGAGGGGCTTCGGGTAAATGAGCAGAAGCTTCGGGTAAATGAGCAGAAAAAAGCCACCTGAAATAAATCAGGTGGTTTTTCTCTGTTTGAATGCCGTGGGTTTGGGGTGGAGGATGTCCACCCCATTATTTTGGAAGGTTTAGAAATTATGCCTTTTTGCAATGGACGGGTATACCGCCATTTGAGTAAATGGTAACCTCGTTATCCTCTGCGTCAGCATAGGTGAGGTATGAGATCATATAAACGTCGGTTGCGTTTACGAGATTGATTGTAACGCGGAACTGACCGTTTGCCGACTCGGACTGTGCCTCGCGCTTGTGAGTAGCGTCGGCAGGAGTTGCAAACTCGGTTACTCCGTAAACAAACCCGCTTGCAACGTAGGTGTATCCTTCGGGAACGGTTCTTTCCATAAGGAATGACCAGCGTGAACCGTCACCATTCATATCACATACGTCGGTGATTGCTACAACCGGCTTAATTTCTGCAGCTTCCTGTGAAATGAGTGCCGAAATTGTTGTATTTGCGCCGACATAGAAGGTATATGTTTCTTCGTAACTGATTACAGCATTTGTTGCGGCATTGATCCAGCCACCGAAATATTCTCCTTCGCCAAGCACCGATGAGTCAAACTCAAGGGTAATCTTTTCGTTATACTGATAGGTGCCGCCCTCAGTATTTGATGCGCCCGAAACAAGTACTACGTATCCCTTG
>JAFOCH010000110.1 GCA_017381395.1 Clostridia bacterium | reverse complement strand
TATTTTTCGATGAATACCGACACCGACGCGGTCACATATTTGCAGCTCGCAAACGAGCTTATCCACGAACTCAATCCCAACGCAATTACAGTCGCCGAGGATATGTCGGGTATGCCGGGAATGTGCCTGCCGATAAAGGATGGCGGCATCGGCTTTGACTACCGACTGTCGATGGGTGTGCCTGATTTATGGATAAAGACCATCAAGGAATGTCCCGACGAATACTGGGACATCGGTAAATTATGGTACGAGCTTACCTCCTGTCGTCCGCAGGAAAAGAATATCGGCTACTGCGAATCACACGACCAAGCGCTTGTCGGGGACAAGACCATAATGTTCCGCCTCTGCGACGCCGAAATGTACACCGGAATGAGAAAATTTGGCGGCAACATGGTGATTGACCGAGGAATCGCCCTGCATAAGATGATACGACTCGTCACCGCGTCATTGGCGGGAAAGGGTTATCTCAACTTTATGGGCAACGAATTCGGTCACCCCGAGTGGATTGACTTTCCGCGCGAAGGCAACGGTTGGAGCTACCATTATTGCCGCCGTCAGTGGAGCTTGGTTGACCATCCCGACCTCAGGTATAGCGAACTCAACGACTTTGACAAGGCAATGATACAGCTGTTAAAGGAGGAGGACATTCTCTCGCTTACCGCCGAAAACAGATGGTTGCATCAGGATGATAAGATGCTGATGTATACCAAAGGAGATACCGTCTTTATCTTTAATTTCCACCCGACAACCTCCTTTGACGGATACTTTGTCCCGGTGGGAAAAGAGGGCAGGTACAAGGTTATTCTCTCGTCGGATGACGGTAAATTTGGCGGATATTCACGGGTTGACACTTCTGTCGAATACGAAGCCAAAATAATGCCTGACAATAGGGTAGGATTCAAGTGCTATATCCCCAACCGCACCGCAATCGTACTGAAAAAAGTGGATTAAAATAACAAAAACAACGCCTTAAAGGAAATCTCCTTCAAGACGTTTTACTTTATTCGTCCTTTTCGTTCAAGGAACAGCCGCATTTACCACCGCACTGCTTTGCGTACGGACAGCCGATGCATTTGGCACCGCTTTTTTTAGCCCGAATAACGTAGGCGGTTGCCCCACCCAGCACGAGCAAAAGAATTATCGAAATTACTATATCGGTCGGTCCCATTTTTATCAGCTCCTTGTGAATGAATTTGTGCTAGGTAACTTATTTTTTAGCGTATTCGCGTTTTGCCTTTGCGTTTGAGCGAAGGGAAAGGATAACGGTAATTAAAACGATTGCGATAACGGCGATAAGCCCTGCGAAAAAGCCGCTTCCAAGCTCACCACTTGTGATCAAAGTGCCGCCTTGATATACGATAAAGCATAGCACGTATGCCGTCGCAAGTTGAAGTCCGATTCCTGCAAAGAACCACTTTTTACTATTGATTTCGGCGTGCATGGCACCGATAGCGGCAAAGCAGGGGGGACTAAACAGATTAAACATCAGATACGAAAGTCCTGCCACGGCCGAAATGCCAAACATTTCTTCGCCACCGCCCTGACTCATCAGCTCAAAGTCGCCACCGATAACATTTTCGCTTATTGCAAAAACGGCGGCAAGTGTACCTACGACCTCCTCCTTTGCGATAAAGCCGGTTATTGCCGCGGCGGCCATTTGCCACATGCCAAAGCCGAGCGGAATGAGGAGAATTGCAAAGGGTGAAGCAAGGTCGTGCAGAATTGACTCGCTTTGCGGCGCGGGGGACAGTGTCCAGCTGAAATTAGCCATAATGGTAACCACCGAGTTGCAAAGGAGGATTACGGTACCTGCCTTTATAACGTAGGATTTTCCACGAGCAAGCATTTGGTTAAAGGCGAATTTCATCGACGGTAGCTTGTAGTCGGGCATTTCGATAATAAAGAAGGATTTTTTATACTTATAGCCCGACATCCATTTGATAAGCAGTGCGCCGAAAAAGATAATGATAATCGCCAAAAAGTACATTGACGGCGAAACCCACGCCGATTCGGGAAAGAATACTCCGGCAAAAAGGGCGATTACGGGAATTTTTGCTCCGCAGGGGATAAAGGGAGCAAGCATGGCGGTTGCCCTTCTTTCGCGTTCGTCACGAATGGTGCGGCAGGCCATTACTCCGGGGATGGCGCAACCCGTACCGATTACAAAGGGTATAACCGACTTTCCCGACAGACCGACCTTTTTAAATATCGGGTCGAGGATAACGGCGACTCGCGACATATATCCGCAGTCCTCCAGCATCGCGAGGAGAAAGTACATAATCATTACCAGCGGCAAAAAGCCAACAATCGCGCCTACACCGCCGATAATTCCGTCCAAAACGACCGTTTTAAGTATTGCGGGCGAACCTATCATAAATCCGCCAACCCACTCGCCAACCCATTCGATGAGGGTGACCAGTCCGGGTATAGCCGTGCCGTTTGACAGCTCGATTCCGTTGGCTATAAAGGGGCCTATTCCCACCTGCGAAATCCAGAAAACCGCCCACATAATAACGGCAAAAATCGGGATGCCGAGCCATTTGTTCGTCAGCACCTTGTCAATTTTATCGCCAAAATTGCGCTGATTGGAGCGTACCTTTCGTGTTTCGATCTCGTCAACGATTTTGTTTACGAATTTAAATCGTTTGCGGTCGGCTTTTTGCACCGCCGCTTTATCTGAAAGATCAATTTCACCCTCGATATAGGGCGTCCATTGGCGTTTTTTAACCTGCTGAATGGTGGCGGAAATAAGTGATTTTAGACCCTTTGTCGAGGTCGAAGTGGTGTTTACGACGGGGCAACCGAGCTTTGCTGACAGGGCGGCTGTGTCGATTATTGTTCTGTTTTTTTCGTTAATATCGCTTTTGTTGAGGGCGATAACAACGGGGATACCAAGCTCTAAAATCTGAGTAGTGAAGAACAGGCTTCGACCGAGGTTGGTCGCATCAACGATGTTTATAATTACATCGGGATTTTCCTCTTTTATGTACGAACTTGCAATGCTTTCTTCGCTTGTGAATGGCGATATCGAGTATGCGCCGGGAAGGTCAACCGCAATTAGCCGTTCTCCGTTTGAAAACTGCTTTTTTATCGGATGCTCCTTTTTATCTACCGTAACTCCTGCCCAGTTGCCAACCTTTTCGCTTTCGCCGGTGAGGGCATTATACATGGTTGTTTTTCCTGAGTTGGGGTTGCCGATTAAAGCAATACGCATTTTTTTATAACTCCTTTGTATATCACTTTAAAATTATCACACAGTAAGGTTAGCGATGGCTAACCTTACGCTGAAAAAAATAATCAGTCGGCTGTTTTTTGCCTTCGCAAAGTGAAAGCGTCAAACGATAATTGCCTCGGCCAACTGATTGTCAATGTTGTACCTTGCGTTTTTTATTGAAACCACGCAGCTTCCTTTTAAACGAGAGATTACTGTAATTCTTTCACCGCTGTAACAGCCGAGCGAAAAGAGAAAGGCGTCCAGCTCCTCGTCATCGGTATTTATTTGCTGAATGATGTATTCTTTTTCCTCGATTGCATCCTTCAAAGTCATATTCTTTCACCACAAATTATTATTAGACGGTCGCCGAAATCCAAAAGCGATTAGCGGCGGCTAACTCATAGTTTTGAAAATTAGTTAGTCTCTGCTAACTGCATATATTATAAACCTTAAAAGAGACTTTGTCAATAGAACGAAAGCGAAATTTTATATATACTATGTATATTTCCTTTTTCAATAAAAAATGTAAAAAGTCTCTGCCTTTTTTGTGAAAAAGACAGAGATTTTAACTGATTTTACATTTTTTCCGCACCTGCGCCAAAGTGGTCACAGCGATAAAGTGTGCCGTCGGCGAGATAGTAGTATAGGTGCTTTTCTGAAACGTAGATTTCGGTGGGATTTTCGCCTTTTGTTTCGATTTTTACCGCCGGTGCCTCGGTTTCGGTGAGGTCGCGGGAATACATAGTACCCTCGCTGATATAGTACAGCGTGTCGTCATAGATGGTAAAGCTATCTGCTTCACAATATGAATACATACTGGCTGTATTGTGGGTTACTGTTGACCAAATTTTGCCATCCTGGAGAAAGTAAATGTAGTTGCCATAGAACATAAAGAAGTCAACCCTTTTACCCAGAAAGGCGGTCAGATTGCTGCCGTCGGTACGCGCTGAATAAAGATAGTTTTTATCCCCGATAAAGAGGAGTGTGTTACCCCTGACGGTGAATTGCCCGTTTACCTTTATCCCGAGATCGAAACTCTTTTTATCGGTGATGCGAATTTTTTTGAGGTCGCGGCTACCCTTTTCGGTGTAAAAAATCCAGTTTCCGCTGAGGAAGTATTCACCCACGTTTTTGATAACCGTCTGCTTATTTGCGCCCGTCATATCGCAGGTGATAAGCTCGTTTTCGTCCATGTAAATAATTCCGTCGTCGTAGCTTTGCATTTTTGAGCCCGAGTCGGCAATTTTAATATCAATATTTTTTCCGTTCATGCGGATTTTTCCGCTTGACGAAAGGTAGTATGCTGTGTTACCCGAAATACAAACCTTTCCGCCGACCGAAGTGTTTTGAAATTCCTCGTCGGATGCTGTGTGCAGCTTGTCGAGTGGGACAATCAGCTCCACCCCTATCACGATTAGCGAAAATATGACAGCCGCTAAAAAGGGGATAAGTGCAATTTTTTTATTTCGTTCCATTAAAAATACCCATCTTTTCAGTAAAATTCATACAATATTATCATAATCTTTTCTATCCCTATTGTCAACAAAGCAAAAAAATTTATCATCGGGGATATTTTTATTCCAATTTGAAAATGAATGTGCTAAAATGAAAACAGATGAAACTTTGACTTTTTTCGGGAGTGATTCCAATGAAATACGTAGTAATTTTATGCGATGGAATGGCCGACCTGCCGATTGATTCTCTCGGCGGAAGGACACCCATGCAGGCGGCAAAAAAGCCGACCATCGACCGTTTGGCTGAAAAGGCAACGGTAGGAATGGTAAGAACGGTTGCCAGCGGAATGAAGCCGGGTAGCGACGTTGCCAATTTGTCGGTAATGGGATTCGACCCTGCCGAAGTTTATACCGGACGCTCACCGCTCGAAGCGGCGTCAATCGGTATCGACCTCGATGACGACGATGTAGCTATTAGATGTAACCTCGTCACCCTTTCTGATGAGCCCGAATACGAGAAAAAGACAATGGTCGACTACTGTGGCGGCGACATCTCAACCGCCGAGGCAGACGAACTGATAAAAACACTTCAGGCCGAGCTTGGCGGCGGAGAATTTGACTTTTACACAGGAGTTGCCTATCGTCACTGTACAATTTGGCACGGTGGTCGCTCGGCAGGATACACACTTACACCCCCTCACGACATTTCGGGTCGAGTTGTAGGCGAGTATTTACAGCCGCATATTGACAATCCCGAGCTTTACGATTTGATGAAAAAGAGCGTCGAAATTCTTTCAAACCACCCGATTAACAAGGAAAGGGTAGCAAGAGGAGAACGCCCCGCAAACTCAATCTGGCTCTGGGGTCAGGGAACGAGAGCGGCACTTCCTGCGTTTGAAGAAAAGTATGGAATAAAAGGTGCTGTTATTTCGGCGGTTGACCTGCTCAAAGGAATAGCAAAGAGCGCAAAAATGGAGTCAATCGACGTTGACGGAGCCACCGGATATATCGACACCAATTTTGAGGGAAAGACGGCAGCGGCAATAAAGGCGTTAGATACCAACGATTACGTTTACGTGCATATCGAAGCGCCTGACGAATGCGGTCATCGCTGCGAAGCCGAAAACAAGGTAAAGGCAATCGAACTTATTGACGAAAAGGTTGTAGCTCCGATTGTCAAGGCGCTCGACGGCACCGATTATCGAATGATGATTCTGCCCGACCACCCGACACCTATCGCAACGGCAACCCACTCGTCCGATCCCGTTCCGTTTATGATATACGATTCTACGGCCGAGGTAAGCGGTGTTTCGACCTTTACGGAAGAAAATGCCGCCTTGACGGGAGTATTTGTTGACCACGGCCCGTCACTTATCAATCAGCTTATTAAATAACCCCTGTTTAAAGCCCGTTAAATAAATTTATAAAAAGCGGCATTCCCATATCGGTCGGGAAGCCGCTTTTTTGATTAGATAAATAAACTTATCTCAAAAGTAGCATAACCTACGGCCTAAAAACATAAAATAGAGAATTGTGCATCATAAAAACGCTCGTTATTGGGTGAAAATGTGGGAATATTTAGATATTTTATACAAATTCCAGGACAAGATTACTACGTATTATATTAAATAAATACGAAAAAAACCTTGAAAACATAGATAAAGTTTGGTATAGTGAAAAAAGGAAGCATGTGCCCTTATGCGCTTGACTACCAAAAAAGTGCAAAAATGCACGATAATATATTAAAATAAAGTTATCAAAACCTTTATTATGGAAGGATTGAAATATATGAAAGCAAAAACAGAATGTGTAGCAATGCTGCTTGCGGGAGGACAGGGAAGTCGTCTCGGAGTGCTCACACACAATATGGCAAAGCCGGCTGTACCCTACGGCGGAAAGTATCGAATTATCGACTTCCCGCTGTCAAACTGTATCAATTCTGGAATTGATACGGTGGGTGTTTTGACCCAGTATCAGCCGCTTGTGCTGAATGAATATATCGGTTCGGGTGGCCCGTGGGACCTCGACCGAAGCAGTGGCGGTGTCCACCTTCTTCCCCCGTATCAGCAGATTAAGGGAACCAACTGGTACAAGGGAACTGCAAACGCAATTTATCAGAATATTCAGTTTATCGATCAGTACAATCCCGAATACGTGCTTATTCTTTCGGGCGACCATATTTATAAAATGGACTACTCGAATATGATAAAGGCACATCGCGAGGCCGATGCTGACTGTACCATCGCCGTACTCGAAGTACCGATGGAGGAAGCAAGTCGCTTTGGTATCATGAACGCTGACGAAACCGGAATGATCTACGAATTTGAAGAAAAGCCGAAGCAGCCCAAATCGAACAAGGCATCGATGGGTATTTACGTTTTCAGCTGGGATAAGCTCCGTCACTACTTAATCGAGGACGAAAATAATCCCGAATCGGAAAACGACTTTGGTAAAAACATTATTCCGGCAATGCTCGCGGATAAGAGAAGAATGTACGCTTATCCCTTTGAGGGCTACTGGAAGGACGTAGGTACAATCGACTCCCTCTGGGAATCCAACCTTGACCTGCTCCGTCCCAATGTTGAGCTCGACCTTTCGGATTCAAAATGGAGAATTTATTCCAGAACACGTGGAAACGCTCCTCATTACTTGGGCGAAAAATCCGAGGTGCAGAATTCGATTGTTACCGAGGGCTGTGTAATCGATGGAAAGGTTGAATTCTCGGTACTTTTCTCGGAGGTAACCGTTGAGGAAGGTGCAGAAATTCACGATTCTATTGTAATGCCCGGCGCCGTGATTAAAAAGGGTGCCGTCGTAGAATACGCCATCGTTGGCGAAAACAGTATTGTTGGCGAAAATGCCAAAATCGGCAGCTGCCCCGAAAAGATGTCAGACCTCGAAAAGTGGGGCATCGCAGTAGTCGGAAGCGGACTGGAAGTAGGCAAAAATGCCGAGGTAAAACCGCAAACAATGCTTTCAGAAAATTTGAAGGAGGGTGAATG
This sequence comes from Clostridia bacterium, assembly GCA_017381395.1. Classification (GTDB taxonomy): domain Bacteria; phylum Bacillota; class Clostridia; order Oscillospirales; family Acutalibacteraceae; genus UMGS1976. The sequence continues at coordinate 10,530 of JAFOCH010000110.1, read as the reverse complement.
TCAATGAAGGGCAGTAACATAATGGGCATAGTATTTGCCAACAAGCATGACCATCTCATTCGTGAGCTTACCGCCAGTCGAGCAATGGGCTCGGTACCCTTCGGTGGCCGTTACCGTCTGATCGACTTTTCGATTTCGAATATGGTAAATGCTAATATCAGCAAGGTTGGCGTTGTTACAAATGCAAATTATCATTCGCTGATGGACCACGTCGGCACGGGTAAGGCATTCGACCTCGCAAGGAAAAAGGGCGGACTTTATATACTCCCGCCTAATCTGTATAGGGCAGGAAATGCTCCCTGCTCCTCACTTGAACAGCTTATCGGAGTGCGTAACTTTATCGCATCGGCCGACGAGGAATACGTCTATCTCTGCGAGGCCGACGTTGTATCCAATTTCGACCTTAAAAAGATGTATAGAAACCATCTTTCAAGCGGAGCCGACATCACAATTGGAAGTATAAAGGGTGCAGCACCCACGGGCGACGACGTGATGGAATTAAAGGCGGACGAAAGCGGTAAAATCACCGAAATTCTCATTTCGCCCGAAGCAAAGAAGGACTGCCTCTGGTCGCTTGGCTGCTATATTATAAAGAGGGATTTGCTTATCGAACTCATCGACGAGGCATCCGCTCACAGCCGTACAGCCATGAACCGCGACATTTTCCAGCGTCACGTCGATACACTTCACATTCAGTCGTACGAAATTGAGGGCTACGTAGCCGTTATCGACTCGACTCAGACATATATCAAGGCAAACATGGACCTCCTTAAAGCCGAGAACAGAAACGCTTTACTCCGTCGCGATTATCCCGTTATGACAAAGGTGCGTGACGAAGCACCCGTTCGCTACGGACTTAAATCGAGGGTAAAAAATGCTCTTATCGCCGATGGCTCGGTTATCGAGGGCGAGGTCGAGAATTCGGTTATCTTCCGCGGAGTAAAAATTGGCAAGGGCGCAGTGGTAAAGAATTGCGTACTTATGCAGGGAACCGTGGTGGGAGATAATGCCCGTCTGGAATACGTCTGCACGGATAAAAACGTAGTAATCGGTAATGACCGCGAATTAAAGGGCTCCGACACCTACCAAGTATTTATCAAAAAGGCAGAAAAGGTATAACTCGTAAAAAGGGGAGAAAGTTTCATGAAAGTTTTATTTGCAACAAGTGAAGCCCAGCCATTTGCCGCTTCGGGTGGACTTGCCGACGTTTCGGGTGCGTTGCCAAAGGCATTGCGTGCACGATTTGTCGGTTGCCGCGTGATAATGCCTCTTTACGATTCTATCAGTGCCGAATTGCGCGAGAATATGACCTTTATCGGCAGTATATCGGTGCCTGTTTCGTGGCGCCGTCAGTACTGCGGCATTTTTGAAGCAAAGTCGGACGGCGTAATCTATTACCTGCTCGATAACCAGTATTATTTCAAGAGGGGTACACTTTACGGCCACTATGACGATGCCGAGCGTTTTGCCTTCTTCTCACGTGCCGTGTTAGAGGTGCTGCCGGTAATCGATTTCAAGCCTGACATTATTCACTGCAACGATTGGCAAACGGCACTTGTCCCTGTTTACAAGGACCTTTTCTATGCCGAAAGACCTGAGTACAGCGGAATAAAGACCATTTTTACCATTCATAATATTCAGTATCAGGGAATTTACAGTACGGAAATTCTCGGTGACGTTTTCGGCATTCCCGATTCTGCCGCCGATATTGTCAAATACCGCGACTGTGTTAACTTGATGAAGGGCGCAATCGAAAGGGCGGACAGAATTACTACCGTCAGCCCGACCTACGCCCAGGAAATAATGGACCCGTGGTATTCACACGAGCTTGACGGAATATTAAAGGAACGCAGCTGGAAGCTTTCGGGTATTGTAAACGGCATCGACACCGATCTTTATAATCCCGAAACCGACCCCATGATTTATCAGAATTATTCTGTCGACACCCGCGAGGCAAAGGCGGAAAACAAGCGTCAGTTACAGCGTTATTTCGAGCTTCCCGAGAGGGATGACATTCCCCTTATCGGAATGGTAACCCGACTCGTTTCGCACAAGGGACTCGATTTGGTAAAGGCGCGACTCGAAGCGATACTCGACTTTGGCGTACAGGTTGTAGTTCTCGGCTCGGGCGAATTCGAGTACGAAAATTTCCTTTACGAATTGGCGGCTCGTTATCCCGACCGACTCAAATTAAAGCTCGGCTTTATACCTGATTTGGCGCATAAAATTTATGCAGGAGCCGACATTTTCCTCATGCCGTCAAAGAGCGAACCCTGCGGATTGGCTCAAATGGTAGCCCTCCGTTATGGCACAATCCCTGTCGTCAGAGCGACCGGCGGACTCCGCGACACAATCACCGACTCGGGTGCATTTGACGGAAACGGCTTTGTTTTCCAGCAGTATAATGCCGACGATATGGCGCATTCGGTTTACCGCGCAGTCGAAGGATTTAAGAATCGCGAGGGTTGGAATATCCTTGTCGAAAGGGCAATGCGCTGCTACAATTCGTGGGCGGCATCGGCCAACGAGTATATTAAATTGTACAAATCAATTCTGTAACAGATAAAAAGGAAGGCGAATCGCCTTCCTTTTTTTGATAAATTATTTGAGGTAATAGATTGTTTACACATTTGCTACCAATTTTGCAAAAAAACCGTTTACAATAATAGTATCAAAAGGAAAAAAGGAGAATTTGAGAAACAACAATGTTTAGACGCTTTATGGTATCCTTTTCACGATTTATGTATGGGCGAAACGGCATTGACCGAATGTTCAGCGGGCTTTGTATTGTCTATTTGGTGCTGTGGCTTTGCGAAGGACTCATCGGCATTTTGACCGATTGGTATACCGTTTATTTTGTTATCCGCTTTTTGATGCTAGGACTATTCGTTTATATGATTTTTCGCTTTTTATCCCGAAATGTCGACGCTCGCCGCCGCGAAAACGAGCGGTATTGCAATCTTGTCGACCGCCTGTTTAGAAAAAATCGGTCATCCCGTGGCGGTTACGGCTCAAATGGCGGTTTCGGCGGCTTTGGCTCAAACGGCAACTTTGGTCAGGGTGGCTACGACCAGCGCGGCAAAAAGGTCTATTACACACCCGAAAAACCCACTCGCGACCGCAAAAATTACAAGTACGTAAAGTGTAAAAGCTGCGGAGCAACCTTGCGGCTAAAAAGGCGAAAGGGTACTCACACCGCCACCTGTCCTCGTTGCAAAGAGAATGTACGCGTGCGGTCGTTCTTTTAACGGATATTTTACGCAAAGAAATGACATTTTGCGGCAATTTATCGGTTGTAATGAGTGAACAAGTTTGATATACTAATTGTATTAGTATTTTTTGAGGAGGAAATAAAAAAATGATTTCCGAACAGTATAAAAAGTTTCTAAGTTATGTAATTTATCAGGTTTATCCCCGTAGCTTTAATGACACTAACGGCGACGGGATAGGCGATATAAACGGCGTTATTGAAAAGCTCGATTATTTAAAGGAGCTTGGCGTAAACGCAATATGGCTCTGCCCGTGTTATAAGAGCCCGAATGACGATAATGGCTATGATATTGCCGATTATCGCGATATTATGGACGAGTTTGGTACCCTCGACGATGTGAAGCGTCTCATCAGCGAGATGCACAAGAGGGATATGAAGCTCATTATGGACCTCGTTCCCAACCACACCTCATCCGAACATGAATGGTTCAAGCAGTCACGCATGTCAAAGGATAATCCCTACAGCGACTATTACTACTGGTTTGACGAGCCGCAAAATGATTGGCAGAGCTGCTTCTGTGGCTCGGCGTGGGAATATGACGAGCAGAGAGGACAGTATTATCTTCACTCATATGCACCCAGCCAGCCCGACCTGAATTGGGAAAATCCAAAGGTTGTAAAGGAAATACAGGACGTTGTCGATTTCTGGGTTGACCTCGGAGTTGACGGTTTCCGTTGCGACGTAATTGACCAGATTTCAAAGGATTGGGAGCGTAATTCTAATTGCTTTGGCCCTCAGCTCCACGACCATATCCACGCCCTTTTCGGACGTGACAAGGTTCGTCACATCTTTACCGTTGGCGAATGCTGGGCAGGAGATATTGACGAGATTGTCCGTCATTCTGCATACGAGAGAGGGGAGCTTAGTACCCTTTTCCAGTTTGACCATCTCGCTTGCGGTTGCACTACCAAGTTTAGAAAAAAGCCTGAATCGCTTAAATCGGTTCGCGATATTATTGCAAATTGGCAGACACTCAATCAGGAGCGCGACCTTATCCACGCCCTCTTTACCGATAATCACGATAACGGACGCTTTATTTCGCGTATGGGAAATGATGGCGAGCTTCGTTACGAGTCGGCTACCTGCCTTGCCGCAATGTTCTATCTCCTTCGCGGAGTTCCCTTTATCTATCAGGGTCAGGAGTTCGGACTTACCAATTCGCACCACGATTCGATTGACGAATTTGACGATATCGAAAGCGTTAATATTTACAAGTATTTTTGCGAAAATATGACGCCCGAAGAAGCTATTGAAAAGATAAATTTCGGTAGCCGAGATAATCCTCGTCGCCCGATGTCATGGACCGCGGGTAAAAATGGCGGATTTTCTGATGCCGAGCCGTGGATGCCCCTTCACAGCAGATATAAGGAAATCAATCTCGAAACCGACCGCAATAGCGAAAAATCGGTATTCAAATTCTATCGCGACATTCTCAAAATCAGACGCGAGAATGATGCAATCCTCTATGGCGATTTCGAGCTTGTATCAAAGAAGGAGGACGGCAACTTTATCTTTACCCGTACCTACGAGGGCAAGCGCTTTATCGTAATATGCAACTTTGAGGAAGAGGCCGAAATCTCGGTAGAAACCAATGGAAAGATTATTCTTTCCAACTATGGTAGAGATATCGTCAGCGGCACCTACCGCCCCTACGAAGTAGCCATCATCGAGGAATAATTTCATCGTATAATAAAAACACCGCTGATTTTTATATCAGCGGTGTTTTTTTTTGAGTTTTTTGGTCAATTAAAAATTATCTAATGAAAATTCAGATTCATCCTGACCGTTTACAAAATTGCGGTATTTCTTTGCTATTGTTTTAAAGATTCTCTTTGAATTTTGATAGCAACAATATTCGCTATATTTGCAGTTGTCGCAATTTTCAAGGTCGCAATTAAGTAAAAATTCATCATAAGGAGTTTTTCCGTCTTCCAGATTTGAAAAAAGCTTGTCAGCAATAGATGTTATGAAGAATTTGTATATGATTACTTTGATTTTGTTATCATCAATACCTGAAAGCTTAAGCTCAAGGTATTTATTTATGCAATAAAAATAATCTTTTTCTTCGGGATCCTTGCTTGCACGGATAGCGTTTTTCAAATATTTGATAGCGTCCTTATATTTACCTAATCTGTATGCGGCGTACGCTCTGGTAATGCTTATTAAAAGCATATTGACCGCCGAGGTTGTAGGAATGCCTGAAAGGTAACCGAAATTATTGTATTTACGCATGACGGACTTTACCATATTGCTATGCATCAACAACCATTTTAAATCAGAATCACTTGCGCTAATCGGATTTTTAAGGAATTTGCAGGTCATATCTCCTATGGAATACTCAGGCACGGTTTCGATCAATTTTAATGCAAGTGCTTCAGAAAAGCCGGGAACAACAAACCGATAGCTAGGAAATCCCAGGTAAGAGAAATTTCGAACGTATATTTGACGGTTTTCTTTTTTAAATATACCTAAAATGTAATCAAGCAGCTGGCTATTGTTTTTATTACTATTGTCGGCAAATGTTTGAGCGTCGCTTTGGCCTACGACTTCATCTGCAAAATAGTCGGCTGTATAAAGTCCGTTTCCGGCCTCTAATTGGTTGTAAATATTGTTAGCGACAGGATAATCGGTGACCTTATTTAATATTACGCCCGGGTGATCGTGGGAAAGGTTATTGAGACTTTTGCCCTGGAAAAGTTCTGTTAAGTTTCTTTGCAAAGCAATTTCAAAGACGGGATCAGCAGCAACCTTTACTATGTAACTGTGGGCCTTTTTGTTGATAATACGGGTCGAAACGACAGGGAATCCGCTGCCTAAAGAGTAATCGAAAATATCAATATCAAAATCTCCGCTTTCACGAACTTGTTTTATTATTCGAGAAACGATCGGGTATTTATCAATTATATCTGCAGGGAATTTCGGAGCGGCAGTTCCGCTGGTTAATATGCTGATATTCGCCTGTCTTTCCAAAATTTCTGAAAGCGCATGAACCCATCCTTCTTCACGAGTGTTTCCTGCACAGAAACCATTGGTAGCATAGATTTGGTCGACAAAGTGGATGGGCAGATAGACGTATTTTTTTTCAAACAAGCTGTAAAACGGCAAGGTTAATATTTTTCCATCATCTGCACAGGCATACATTTTACATTTTTGAGCAATGGTCTTACGAGTAAGTCGGGGGTATTTGTATGCCTCAATGATATGGTCCATCCAATCGCCGTTCTCCACCAATTCATCTACTGTCATGTATTTGCAATCAGGTGCTGAGGCGTGAAGATTCATATCCGGATCGCGAATTATTGATTGGTATTTATAAAAAAGCATGCCACCCTGCAAGCGTTCTATAAATTCAGCATAGGCACTTGCACGCGCCAATTCTCGTGTGACACCTTTACCATTTGTTAAAGGTACTCCACCTTTTGCACGAACGGTGAGACTGTAACAATTATCTAATCCGGAATCATACCATTTTTCAGATACTTCTATATTTAGACTGTCTAATATTCCTTTGATTTTTTTGACTGTATCTTCGGGTTTTGCGTCCTTAAATTTTTCGTCGATATGGTTCATAATACAGCTCCAATTAAAAAAACATGTTATGATAGCATTATACAGTAGTAAATCAATAATGTAAAGAAAATATTTGTGCTTAAAATATTACAATTGGCTAATAATCTTGCAAACAGTTTTTTTGAGGGATAAATATATAATGGAGAAATCCTGTAGTGCGAAGTGTTGAGATTACTGGCGAAAAATGATATAATACAATATATACGTTAAACCTTTGTTTCGGGGGACTTTAAAATGTTTCGAGAACTGATGAGAAAAAACAAAAAAATATCCACAGAGGAATGCATACATATTCTGAAAACAATCAAAAGAGGCGTCCTCTCGGTTATTGGTGACGACGAGTATCCTTACGGAATGCCCATGAATCACTGGTACGATGAAGAGGACGGAAACATATATTTTCATTGTGGCAAATCGGGTCACAGATTGGACGCATTGCAAAAAAGTAACAAGGTTTGTTTCTGCACGTATGATGACGGCTATCGCAACGAGGGCGAATGGGCGTTGAACATCAAAAGCGTCATTGTTTTCGGCAGGATGGAAGTAGTTGACGATATGAAGAGGATTGCCGATATTACGACCAAGCTCAGTCACAAATTTACTTCCGACGATGAATATATTAAAACAGAAATTGAACAAAGTGCTTGTAATACACTATTGCTTGTTTTGACCCCCGAACACATTTGCGGAAAACTGGTACAAGAGTCATAATTCATTTTATACAAACAAATAAATCCCCACCGATTTGCTCGGTGGGGATTTTTACTACTACTCTTTTTCTTCAATTGCCTTTTTCTCGGCCTTTTCGTCCAGGTGCATTTCCCAGTGGACAAGGAATGCCAACAATGCTCGAATGATAATTACGATACCGAGTATTGCAAGCTCCTCTAAATTATGAATAATAACCGTCTTTATAATCTCGGCACCCATCTTAAATTCCAATGCCAAAGAAAGTGCTTTACCGAGGTCGGTAGCCACGTGAAACGGCTTTTTTTCAATAACGCGCTGAATCAACCGTACAAGCGCACGAAATGAGCCGACAATGATGATAACAATTCCAATCAGCTCCAATATACTGGCAGAAATATCTGCAATCGGGTAAAGGAGCTCCTTTAAATACATAGCGATCTGTCCTATTTTTTTGCACCATCCTTTTATAATAAGCTATGGTTAGACGTCCTTGTCAACCTTTGTAATAATTATAGCATATCGACGCTATTTTTTGCAACAATACATTTTATATGTAATTTTTGCGTAAATCAATTTCTATTATTTAATAAAAAATTCCGCTTGATATTGAAAAAAATACTCAAACGCATTATAATAAAACAAACTAAACGTTAGGGAGAAAAAATTATGATAAACGAAAAACCTTTGGACAATTTTGTCGGTGCTTACAGTAACACCGCCATATTCAGAAGAATTGGCTTTATCGGCGACAGTCTTTCGTCGGGCGAATTCGAAACGGTAAACGACGACGGAAGCCACGGCTATCACGATATGTTTGAATATTCCTGGGGTCAGTACATAGCCAGAAAAAACGGACTCACCGCTTACAACTTTTCAAAGGGCGGAATGACCACTAGATGGTATGTTAACTGCTATGCCGAAGAAAACGGCTTTTGGGACAAGGAAAAGGCGTGTCAGGCCTACGTTATCGCATTGGGTGTAAATGACCTCGCTTATCATAATATGTCGACAGGCGAAGCAAAGGATATCACCATTACCGACTTAAAGAGGGAAAGCCCCTTTATCAGCTACTATGCCGAAATTGTTAGACGATATAAGGAAATTAGCCCCGATGCAAAGTTTTTCTTTGTCACCTTCCCGAACGAAGGCGAAAGAACAGACAAAGAAAGAACCGAGGGTATGGTAAAGGCACTTTATGCTCTTGCCGACCACTTTGACAATTCGTACGTAATCGACCTTTACAAGTATGGTCCCGTGTACGACGACGAATTCAGAGAAAAGTATTTCTTACACGGACACATGAACCCGATGGGTTATATCTTCACCGCGAATTTGATTGATTCGTACATCGATTATATTATTCGCACCAATCCCGACGATTTTAAGGAAGTTGGCTTCATCGGCTCGGGAATAGATTATAAATAATCAGCACATTTACGCGAAAGTATAAGAATCCAAAAATCCGTCCAAAGAAATTTGGGCGGATTTTTTTGCGTATAGACCTGTTCCTCGTTTTGCACAATGACGCACATAAATGAAAAAAATTGCAAATTTGTTTTGTATTTGTTGAAACCAATGAAAAATATGGTACAATGGTAAACAAATAAAACTACTAAAGGTGTGAAAAAATGATGAAAAAAATTATATGCTTTGCTCTGCTTTTCGCATTGGTATTTTCCTGCTGCTCGTGTGGTGGCGAGGACAAACAATACGTTTGCAATACCGATGACGTGGCAAAGGTTCAAATTGTCGACCTAGACAACTACATTCAGGGAAAATATACATACGAATACACCGTTAAAGCTAACATCGACGAATTCGAAAAATTTGTTACCCGTTTAAATGGTGTCAAGCACACCTCCGACGAGGATGCAGCAAAGGTAATCGAAAAGGACTACGTTGTTATCCGAATCGAGTACAAAAACGGAGATTTTGATTTGATTCACTGGGAAGCACAGCGTTTCCACCGCGACGGAGTGAATACCGACGGCGACTATATTTTTGATAAAGAACAGTTTGAGCTGTTGATTTCTGATTACTCCGCCCGAGTAGAAGAGGTCAACACCAACGAAAAGCCGTTAGAAAACTTTGTAGGCGAGTATAGCAACACCTCGATTTTCAGACGAATGGCCTTCATCGGTGACAGTCTTTCCTCAGGCGAATTCGAGACGGTTGCAGCCAACGGAAGCCGTGGCTATCACGATATGTTTGAATATTCATGGGGCCAGTACATCGCCAGAAAAAATGGACTCACCGCTTACAATTTCTCAAAGGGCGGAATGACGGCAAAATGGTATCTCAGTAGCTTCGCTAACGAAAAGGGCTTCTGGGACGAGGATAAGGCATGTCAGGCATATGTTATTGCATTGGGCGTAAACGACCTTCTCGGTCAGAATATGCCAATCGGTACAAAGGACGACATCACCGCCGAGGTAACCGATTCCAGCCCCTTTATCAGCTACTATGCCGAAATTATCAGAAGATATAAGGAAATCAGCCCCGACGCAAAGTTCTTTTTTGTCACCTTCCCCAACGAAGGAGATAGAACCGATATAGTCAAATTCGAGGGCATGGTCGATGCTCTGTACGCTTTGGCCGAGCATTTTGACAATTCATATGTAATCGACCTTTATAAGTATGGCCCTGTTTATGATGACGCATTTAGAGAAAAGTATTTTTTGCACGGTCACATGAACCCGATGGGTTACATTTATACGGCAAAGTTGGTCGACTCCTACATCGACTACATTATTCGTACCAATCCCGACGATTTCAAGAACGTCGGCTTCATCGGCACAGATATTCAGTATAAATAAGCCGCTATTATCAAGCGTGTTTACATAAAAATTGATAAAAAATCCGTCCAAAGAAATTTGGGCGGATTTTCTTTGCATATAGACCTATTCATGGTACAGCGAGTGTGATATAGTACAATTAAGAGGTGAGAAAAATGAAAAAAAGAAAATACCTGCCCGTATGGACAGACGGACTGACATACT
>JAFOCH010000109.1 GCA_017381395.1 Clostridia bacterium | reverse complement strand
GGAGCGAGAAGCTTTCTCGGGTCGAAGCCCTTGCCCTGCTGATCCTTGCCTGCTTCAACGTATTCACGTGTAGCAGCAGCGAATGCGAGCTGGCATTCGGTATTAACGTTAATCTTTGATACGCCGAGAGAAATTGCCTTCTGAATCATTTCGGCAGGGATACCTGTGCCGCCGTGGAGTACGAGGGGCATTGCTCCGGTGAGCTTCTGAATTTCGGCAAGAGTGTCGAATGAAAGTCCTGCCCAATTTTCCGGATATTTACCGTGAATGTTACCGATACCTGCGGCAAGCATTGTTACGCCGAGATCAGCAATCATTTTGCACTCATTCGGGTCAGCAACTTCGCCGTTACCAACAACGCCGTCTTCTTCACCGCCGATTGCTCCAACCTCAGCTTCGAGTGAGAGGCCGAGCTTGTCACAGTATTCAACGAGTTCCTTTGTCTTTGCAATATTTTCTTCGATCGGGTAGTGTGAGCCGTCGAACATTACCGACGAGAAGCCGGCTTCGATGCAAGCCTTTGCACCTTCGTATGAGCCGTGGTCGAGGTGGAGAGCTACCGGAACGGTAATTCCGAGCTCGTCAATCATTCCGTTAACCATGCCGACAACAGTCTTGTATCCGCACATATATTTTCCTGCACCTTCGGAAACACCGAGGATAACGGGAGAGTTAAGCTCCTGTGCGGTAAGTAAAATTGCCTTTGTCCATTCGAGATTGTTGATGTTAAACTGGCCGACAGCATATTTGCCTGCCTTTGCCTTTGTTAACATTTCCTTTGCTGAAACTAACATTTTTTATACCTCCGTAATGCTAAATTTGCATAATACCCTATGATTATACCCTATCTTTGTGAAAAAAGCAACAATTTCACTCACATTAAATTGCACAGAAAAGGGTTGCCTTTTGCTCGGTTATTATGTGAGTTGTGCCGTCGGGAAGGGTTACTCTCTTTTCGCCCTTGCCGCTGACCGAAAGGGTGAATTTGCCGTCCTTTGCCGTCCAGTCGACCTCGATGTCGCCAAGCGGAGTAGAAACAACGCCATTAGCATATTCGAGTCCTGCAAGTGTCGGGCGAATTTCGACCGCGCGTCCATCGTAGCCAATCGGTCGGACGCCCAGAATTACCGCCGAAAATTCGTAAATCGGCAGTGAGCCCCAGCCGTGACAGTCACTTCTTTCCTGCACGTCGTCCTCCGCCCAGGTGGTGAGGCCGCGCTTTATCATATCGCGCCAGCCGTCGAGGAGCCCATAAGCGCGGGTATACAGTCCCGCCATTTCGAGCGCACGGAAAAGGAAGTAGCGCATCGAATAGGAGCAAATCGGCAGGTCGGCATGGTCGAGCATTCGTGTCATGAGCGCGGTTGCTTCATCACCGCTGACAGCACCTGAAAGCACCGCCCAAACCTGCGCATGCTGACTGAATCCACCATTTTCGGTATCGGTGAAGAGCTGACGCTCCTTATCGTAAAAATATTCTCTCGCCGAGCTATTTATCCTATCGGCTCGGTCGGCATATTCGGCGGCAAGGTCATTGTAGCCGAAAGCGGTAGCCAAATCGGCCGCCTTTTTAAGTGCGAGTGCGTACATAAAGCTGTATGCCGCCATAGCACCCTTTCCGGGTGAGCCGTCGCGCCAACCCTTTACCCAGTCGAGAAAACGCCAATAGCCCGTATCGGCAACCACTCCTCTGTCATCGACCAGGCGGTCAAACCACGAAAGGATTGCGTCAATCTTTGGCATAAGAGAGCGGACAAAAGTGCGGTCGGTCGGGGTAAAGCGCAGATAATCCTCCGCCATATAAACGACGTGGAGGGCAAAGCCCGGAATTACCTGCTCGCTGAGTGACGGAAAACGCGCCTGAGTCATGCCGTCGGGATACTGGGAAAGGAAAAATTCGTTAATTCCCTTTTTGGCAAGGCGACGGTCGGCTCCGAGATGGTAGGTAAAGAGCATTTCGAGTCGCGAATCCATAGCATACTGCGTCTGTTCATAATATGGGCAATCCTCAAAGGTTTCGTGCATACAGTTGTTCACCGTGCGGATACTGTTTTCCCAAAGAGCCGCTGAATCGGGGTCGCTGCTATCAAATCGGGCAGAAACCGCGAGAGGATATTTATTTTCAAAAAATTTGAGGTCGGATATGTAAACGGGGCTATCGGTCGCGGTGACTTCGACGCGGATAAAGCGGAAGGTACGCAACCAAAACGGCTCGTAAACGTGGGAATTGCCGTCAAGGATAAGCTCGTCGGTCATTCCGTAAATTATGCCGTCGGTGTCGTCGCGCATCTTCTTTGTAATTCGCCAACCGTCCTTGAAAATGTAGCTTTCGGCGTAGGTCAGCTTTACTGTTGCGCCGCTCGACCCTTTCACGAGAAGGTGCGGTGTGCCTGTAAAATGGACTCCTGCGTCAAGCTCGATATACGCAGTAGTATTTGGTGCGACGGAAATTCCCTTTTCACAAAGGATGTCGCCTTCGACGGCGTCTGACCGCATTACACGGACAAATTCGCGCTCGATGTTCGTCAGTTGCGGAATTTCGCGTTCTTTGAGTCGCCAAGCCGTCATTTCGCCGTACGGATAATCGTTATCAAAAACAGCGTCGCAAACCTTTACGCAGGGCATAAATTCGGGGCTTTCGGCGGTGTAATCGATGCGCTCGGTAAAATCGGTAAAGCACCAATAATCAGGCGCAGTGCAAGTAAAGGAGCTGTCGGGCGCCGATACCCAGCTTTCGTCCGAGCTTATGTCCTCGATAACGCCGCTTTCACCGACAATCTGACCGTCAAAGAGGAAGCCCATTTTTTCGGTGCGGTGAATGGACGCCATTCGGTAGTTGAGGTGAAGCACAAGCGCCAAAATCTCGTTTTCGCCCTCGGTTAAGTAGGGTGTAAGGTCAATGGTTTCGTAATAGGTGACGTAGCGGTTGCCCTTGCTGGGACCGCAAAGCACCTCGCGACCGTTTACAAACAGTTTGTATCGTGTATCGGCGCTAACCCTTGCGATAAGGGTGCCTTCGGTGTAATTAAAGCGCTTTTTAAAATGAAAAAGTCCGTCCGCTTTCGGCTCGGCTCGGTTATCGGTGATCCACATTTTTTATGATTTTCCTCCGTTTGTTTTCGGTGTAGTAATCGGCAAGGTTGCCGTTATATTTTGTGAGAGGTATTTGATTTTACAATCCTCCCACCGCTATCGCGGTCCCCCCTCCTTTACAAGGAGGGCTTTTTTGCTGCACAAATATCGGCTTTTTCTCCGTCATCAGAGGGAGGCAAGGAGTTATGCCGTTTTATTCGTTATGTAAACAAAGGGACTTTATCTGTCCTTTAAATAGTTTTCGATAATTGTTTTGGCCTCGACCCAGCCGTACGCTACCACGGTGCAGTAGCCCTGCGCCGACAGGGCATCGAGCCAAAATTCCTGATTTTCGGTAGGTTTGTTACGTCCTGCCTTCATCTCGATAAAAAGTCCGTGATACTTTTTATTCGGGACGGGCAGACAAATGTCGGGTACTCCCGGCTTTAACCCCTCGGCAAGTAGCTTTCCGCCCGAGTACCTGGTGCGTTTGCCCTCGTTAGGCACGTGAAAAAGTAGCTTTAATTCGGGCTTTACTGCCGAGGCAACCTGCGCCCAGCGAAAAAGGGCAATTTGCTCGTCGCTTTCGCTCGTTTTAATTTGCGGGTTCATTGCGGTTTCTCCTTTCAAAAAAGGGGTTGAGGTGGAAAATGAGGGGGTGCGTGAGGGATTGGGATGTGTGCGAGGAATTGGGATGTGTGAGGGTTGGGTGGTGCTATCGGGGTGTGCGGGGGTTAAGTTGTACGGTGGTTGAGTTGTGCTATCGGTGTGCGGGGGTTAGGGCTTCCCCGTAGAATTACTGTTTCGGTGCGGAAACTTTCTGCTCGGGTGCGGCCGTTTCAGTGGCGAGGGTGACTTCGACCTCGGGGTCGCAAAGTGCCGCTTTACCGCGTCGTTTTTTAAGTCCGGCACGTACCTTTTCCGAAAGATAGACATAAATCACCGAGCATACGGGTACACTGACCAGCATTCCCTTTACGCCATAGATGTTTCCGCCGACGGTAACGGCTGCCAGTACCCAAATACCCGGCAGACCGACCGACTTTCCAACCACGTGAGGATAGATGAGGTTGCCCTCGAGCTGCTGCAAAACAATGATAAATACAATAAACCAAAGTGCTTTTATCGGGCTTTCGACCAGAATCAGAAAGGCACCGACGGCCGTACCGATATATGCGCCTAAAATCGGGATAAGCGCAGTCACTCCGACAAGCACCGATACCACGCTGGCATACGGCAGACCGAGAATGAGCATTCCAATAAAGCAGAGAATACCGATAATTATTGCTTCGAGCACCTGACCCGTCACAAAATGGCTAAACGAATCATTCACGCGCGAGAAAAAGGCGAAAATTCGCTTTGCCCTTTTTTCTGAAAAGGCGGCCTTAATGGTACGCTTTGATTGGCCGATGAGCCGCTCCTTTCCCGCGAGGAGATAGATGCAAAAAGCAAATCCAATAAAGATATTGAAAACGGCCGAAACAATAGCCGTAGTGGTATTTATGGTTTGATTAAAAATGCTTTCACCGCTGTTAGTAACAAGCTCGGTCAGCTTGGCGATAATGGTGGTGCTGTCAAATTTAAGCTCGGGCAAAATTACCGAGTATTCGGCCAGAAAATCGCTGAGCCCCTTCCACCAAACCTTTAATTCCTCGAAATAATCGGGCAGAGCGTCGATTATGGTGCGTAGGGTACGGCTGACCTCGGGGATGATGATGAAAAAGATGGCTACGATTGCGCCAAGGGTAAGCAGCGCGCTAATGAAAATCGAAACAGGACGCTTTAACCTTTTTGCAAGGTTTTTGCCGCCCTTTCGTAAAAAGAGCCAGTCCCAGCCACTTTCGATCGGGCGCAAAAGCAGGTTAATCACAAAGGCGAAACTAAGCCCGAGAATGAGGGGCGAAAAGACACCGATAACCCACCTTGTCGCCGAAATGACGACGGCAAAATTCATCACCGCCCAGAAAATGACTGCCGCGGCAAAAATTATAAAAATTATGCGTTTGATGTTACTTTTGTTAAGCTCCAAAGCATTTCACCTGCCCAAAAAAATATATAAACATAGTTATACAGTATTATTATAACACACAGTTATTTCCTTTACCACAGTTAAGAGCCATTTTTACCAAAAAAATTTTAAAAATAGCCCTCGACTTTTTACGATAAAATGTTGTAATTTTGCGCAAGGCATTGTATAATGTTATTTGATAAAATGGATAAATAGTAACCAAAAAGGAACAGGTGAAAATGAACAAAGAAGAATTTATTAATGACATACTGAAAAAGAAAAAGGAAACAGGAGCAAGAATTCTCGCCCACATCTATCAGCCGCCCGAAATTCTCGAGCTTGCGGACGTGGTTGGCGATTCCTTTAAGCTGGCCGAAACGGCTCAGGTAATGGGCGACACGGTCATCGTTTGCGGCGTACGTTTTATGGCCGAAACGGTAAAAATTCTTTCACCGAAAAAGAAGGTAATTCTGGCTTCTCCCGAGGCAACCTGCCCCATGGCTGAGCAGATTTCGCCCGAATACGTCAGAAAGTTTAAAAAGAAAAATCCCGATGTTGCAGTTTGCGCTTATATCAATACCACTGCCGAGCTGAAAGAGGAGGCAGACGTTTGTGTCACCTCGTCGAGCGCCGTCAAAATTTGCAAAAATATCTAGAAT
>JAFOCH010000108.1 GCA_017381395.1 Clostridia bacterium | reverse complement strand
TACTTTTTAGCGGCGAAAAACGGTTATCCTACCATGGATTACGACCGCCTTTTGACCGAGTTTAAAAAGGACACCGATTACGGCGAATATATTGATATAATGCCGCTTTTAGAGATTGACGACTATTACGCTACCGATACACATTGGCGTCAGGAGGAAATATTTGACGTTGCCCAGCTCCTCGCGGATAAAATGGGCGTGACTCTTTCCGCCGATTACGAAAAGGTGGAGGCAATCGACAGTTTCCTCGGCGTTTATTACGGTCAGGCGGCTCTGCCCATCGACGCGGAAAAGCTGTATTATATGAAAAATGACGACCTTTTAAACTGCCGCGTGTACGATTACACGGATGAAAAGTATATTTCGGTATATAACGAGTAGAAGCTGACCTCGTCCGACCCGTACGAATTCTTTTTATCCGGGTCAAAGTCACTTTTGCGGATAGAAAACGAGGCGGCTACCACCGACAAGGAGCTGATTATTTTCAGGGACTCCTTCGGTAGCAGCATCGCACCCTATTTTGCCGAAGGGTATAAGAGTGTGACGCTGGTCGACATTCGGTATATTTCGCCGCAGACGGTTGCAAACTTCGTCGATTTTGAAAACAAGGACGTTTTGTTCCTTTACAGCACCTCGGTACTCAATATCAACGCAATTAAATAAATTAAAACACCCCTTGTCACTGCTGATGAGGGGTGTTATTTTGCCATTTTCAGCGGTTTTTATGGGCGAAACGGAGAAAATTATAAGAAATATTTTACTATTATAAACAAACATTTGACCTTTTAGGAAAAATGGTGTATAATTACAAAATGTAACATTTGTTAGTAATTTTGTAACCATTTGATTAGATTTGGATTAGATTAAGAGAGGAAAAAGGGAAAAATGTTGTTGATAAAGAGTTATTTAAAACGCGCATTGTCACTCATGTTAACGCTTGTAATGATACTGACCATGTTTTCGATTTCGATGGTCACCGCTTCCGCCGAGGGATACGACCCGACGGCCGCCCTCGCATACGCAAAGGCACACTGGAACGACGGAAAGGGTGAATGTGCCGAGTTTGTCCGCGACTGCTTAAAGGCAGGCGGCCTTACCTCGCTGACCTCGATAAACTGCCGCGGATTAAAGGACCAGATTGTAAATGGCGGCTGGGGTACACTCCAGACGCTGACGGTCACAAACGGTAAATTCTTATACTCGGTAAACCGCGATATAGTTTCGGCAGGCGACCCGATAATCTGGTACTGCCACAAGTGTAAAATATATCCGCATATCGTTATCTGCGGCGGATACAATTCGAGCGGTTACCTGACCTATTATTCGCATAACAGAGCCCATAATAACGATACCCTTTATTTCGACCTCGGCTCGTCCGACCATAGAGGACATACCTTTACTGCATATTCGATTCAGATGAATTCGAGCGGATTTTATCCCATTTCGGAGTATCTTTATGCCAAGTATAGCGTAACCGCCGAGTCAACTTCGCTGCGAAAGGCACCTTACATCGAAGTAGATGGTGAGGATACCACCGTTTTCACCTCCGCGGCTGAAACCGTACTGATAATGGTTGGCGCTCACGTGAATAATGACGGCGCAGTTTATTATAAAACCGACTCGGGCTACTGGGTGAGTGCCGCCGACGTGGAAAAGGTCGAGGACCTCGAAAGTTTATCCATTTCGGGCCAAACGCTGCCCAAAAACTTGACAAAGGGTGCTTCATTTTCGCTCAAAGGAACGGTAAAATCAGCATCATCGATGATTACCGAGCTTACCGCAGGAGTTTACTATGACGATGGCCAAACTGCCGCCACGAGCAAGATGGTCACACCCAACACTGTAACGGCAAGTTTGTCACTCGTTGACAACTACATTTCGTTCGGAAAGCTCCTTTCGGGCAATTACATTTACAAGGTAACGGCAAAAAATGCCCTTTGCGAAATGGAGCTTATCAATCATCCCTTTACGGTGCTCGGCACCGACGAGGTTGCAATTACCTTTGACGCTAACGGTGGCGAATGCGACACCGAAAGCGCTACATATACGGCAGGCACAGTAGTAGGTGAGCTGCCCGTCCCGACACGCGAGGACTATATTTTTATGGGTTGGCTTGATGCCAACGGCAACCCCTTTACAAGCGAAAGCTATGCCACCGCGACAATGACGGTGACTGCCCAGTGGAAATCCACCGCACCCTCTGCCGACGAGCTTGTGTGGGAAGAAAAGCTGGACGTTTACGCCCTGTTTATCATTGGCGAAAATGGCGCGACAAGCCGCATTGTACCTTACGTAAAATATCCTGATACTACCACCGCCGCTGACGAATTTGGTGCAGGGGACATGGTAGTTATCGTCGCCTCGACCACCAACTATTACGGCGAAAAATGGTACAAGACCGAGGACGGCAACTGGATTATTTCCACCGACGGCGAAATCGGTGAGGAGCTAAAACCCTTTATGCTGTCGGAGGACACAAACTATCCTGACAAGATTAAGCTTGCCTATTCGGCATACAAGCTGACGGGTACGATTACCTCCCTCGGTGGAAAGATGACCACGGTAAACGGCGGCATTTTCGACCTTGACGGAAAACGTGTGTATGGTAAAACCGTGACGGTGAATGCCACAACATTTAGTATTTCTACCATCGATAATGCGATTGCCTTCCGTTCGCTCGGTGTGGGCGAATATTACTATCGCATCACCGCTACTAATGATTACGGCACCTTTGACGTGATTGATTATGACTTTAAGGTGGTTACCGAGCTTCCGAGCGAGGAAGAACCCGAGCCTGAACCCGAGCCTGAACCCGAACCCGAGCCTGAACCCGAACCCGAACCCGAGCCCGAACCCGAACCTGAGCCTGAGCCCGAGCCCGAGCCCGAACCCGTTTACTGTACAGTAATTTTTGATGCAAACGGCGGCGAATGTGACACCGAGTCGATTGATTACGATGTCGAAACAAATCTGATGTACATCCCGACCCCGACACGTGAGGGATACACCTTCCTCGGCTGGTTTAATGCCGACGGCGAGGAGTTTTCGGGAGCCGACCTTATCGACGGCACCATAACGGTAACTGCTCAGTGGCAGAAAAATGGTCCCACCGCCGCTGACCTCTTGTGGGAAGACAAGCTCGACGTTTTTGCCGCCTTTATCATCGGCGAAAATGGTGCAATCGGACGCACAGTGCCTTATGAAGAATATTTCGACACCAATACTGTAGTTCGTGAATACGAGGCGGATGAACTCATTTTGATTATCGCGTCGACCACCAACTATTACGGTGAAAAATGGTACATGGCCGAGGATGGCAACTGGATTATTTCGACCGATGGCGAAATATATTGTGAGCTTGCTCCTTTTATGCTGTCGGAGAATACAAATTATCCCGACCGCATTAAGCTTGCCTATTCGTCATACAAGCTGACGGGTACAATTACCTCCCTTGGAGGAGATATTACGACGGTAAACGGCGGTATTTTTGACCTCAATGGCAACCGCGTGTATGGTAAAACTGTGACGGTGAATGCCGAAACATTCAGCATTACCACGATTGATAATGCGATTGCCTTCCGTTCACTTGGCGTGGGCGAATATTATTACCGAATCACCGCCACCAACGATTATGGCACTTTTGACGTGATTGATTATTATTTCAAGGTGGTAGCTACCTTGCCCGAATATGTTACCATTACCTTTGACGCCAATGGCGGCGAATGTGACCTGACCGAAATGCAGGTTGATTTCAAGGGTGAAATCGGTGAACTGCCGATTCCCGAAATGAGCGGTTACAATTTCGTCGGCTGGTACAATGAGCTTGGCGACGAAATCACCGAACTTACCATTGCCGACAGCGATATGATCATCTATGCTCTGTGGGAAGAAAAGCCCATCGTAAAGGGTGATACAGACGGTGACGGAATGCTTGATGCAACCGATCTTTTACGTATGCAGCAGTACATTTTCGGTCAAATTGATTTTGGCACAGAGTCTGAAATCGACCTCGATATGAATGAGGACGGAAGGATTGACGCGACCGACCTTGTAATAATGCAGATGATGATTTTATTCTTAGCATAATGAAAAAAACCGACAAAGAATTTCTTTGTCGGTTTTTAAATTTTATAAATATTTTTTCATTTTGTTGATAAAGTTTTGTTCTGATTTTGCGAAATTCTTTGCCTGATTGATAACGTCGGGGTCGGCGCGATTATATTTGTTTGCGTCGCGGAGGAGTCCAATCATCGACATTGTGTTGCCCTGAATGACCATTTTTGCGATTGCGGAGGGGTCGTCACGCTTCATCAGATGCATTTTCATCGATGCCTTTGCCATGGCAGAGATGTTTTTTGCGCTTCGACGTTTGGGGTAAACTCCGTTTCGGGTGAGGTTCTTTTCCGCCACCTTTTTAATGTCGCGGTACTCGGCTCGTTTCATGGCTAATTCGTGGATAAGTTCGGGATTTTCGGCCGAATTGATTACGGCGGAAAGGGTGTCCTTACCGACCGCCGCCGTGGTGTAAATCTCGTTTAAAAGACGGTTTGTCTGGTTCATAAAAAAATCTCTCCTTTTTCGGTATCATTTCCAAAAAGGGAGAGATTATTCTTTTTTTATAAAAAAATTATTTTATTAGCCGTGCCGCATTGATAACGGTCACCAGCATAACGGCAACGTCGGCCACAACGGCAAGCCACATTATAGGATAAATTAGCGCCGAAATCATTACTGCCGCCTTTATTATCAGCGGGAAAACGATGTTAAAACGTACGGTTTTCATGGTTTTGCGGCATATTTTGATGGCGTCGGGGAGGGTGAAGAGGGAATTGCCCGTGAGGATTGCATCGGCGGCTCCGATGGCGGCATCGCTGCCCAGACCCATCGCAAAGCCGACGTCCGATGCCGCTAAAACTGGCGCATCGTTGATTCCGTCACCGACAAAAATGACACCTGACGAGCCGTCTTTCAGTCGTGTGACGTGGGTTACCTTGTCCTCGGGGAGTAGGTTAAAATACACATTCTCGATGTTACCCGATTTTGCGGCGGCAAGGGCATTTTTCTCATTGTCACCGGTGAGTAAGGTGATATTTTTGATACCGAGCGCGGTTAGTTTGCGAATGACATCAGCGGCATCACTGCGCATATTGTCGGTAAAGGTAAAGCCACCCGCCAGAATGCCATCAATTGCGACTAAAACCTGACAATCGGCGAGGTTTTTAAGGTCGATTCCCATGTCTTCGAGCAGTCGCTTTGAGCCGCAAACTATGCGCCTTTTACCGCTGAAAATGACCCCTTCGCCTGCGATTTCGTTGTATTCGCCGTCGTCGGTGGAGAGATCGGTTGCGGCACAAATCGCCTTTGCAATCGGGTGTGATGAGGTCAGCTCTGCCGTTTTTGCGGCCGCCAGAAGCTCGCTTTCGCTAAATCCGTTTGCGGTGTAAATTCGGTCTATTTTGAGCGAGCCGTCGGTGACGGTACCCGTTTTATCAAATGCCGCCGTGTCGCAAACGGCAAGTCGCTCGATGAATTTGCCGCCTTTTATGAGAATGCCTTTTTTGGATGCGGCGCCGATTCCTGCAAAAAAGGCAAGCGGTACCGAAATAACCAGCGCACACGGGCAGGCGGCAACCAGGATTGACAGTGCCTTGTACAGCCATACGGCCCCGTTGCCGCCGAGAAGGACGGGGATTATTGCAACGCATAGGCACAGGAGCATAACTGCGGGGGTATAAATTTTTGCAAAGCGTGTTATCATTCGCTCGGAGCTGCCCTTTGCGGCGGCCGATTCCTCCACGAGTCGAATGATTCGCGCGGCGGTTGAGCTTTCGGCAGGGGCGTTTGCGCGCATAAAGAGGCGGCCCTCACCATTGAGCATTCCGCTAAGCAGCTTGGTGCCTTCACGCGCCGAAATGGGCATACTTTCGCCCGTAATTGCCGAGGCATCGACCGACGAAACGCCGCCCGTCACCTCGCCGTCAACCGCGATTCGCTCATAAGGGTAAACGACAAGCTCCATGCCTTTTTCAACCTCGTCGGCGGAAATGATGGTGCCGTCCTTTAATCGGGCGGTGTCAGGGCGAATTTCGGTCAGGCGGGAAATGGAGCTACGGCTACGCTTTGCCGCCGTTGCCTCGACCTTTTGGCCGATAAAATTGAGCATCAGCACCAGTGCCGCCTCGGCAAATTCACCGATGAAACAGGCGGCAATAGCGGCGGCTGACATTAGAAATTCCTCGTCAATATCGAGTCGGAAAAGTCCCTTTATTCCGCTAAAAATGGTGTCGTAGCCGGCAGCCGCGGCCGAAAGGATAAAGAGGGCCGCGCTGACCTCTCCGCTGGTAAAAATACCGCCGACAAAAAGCGAAACGGCAATAAAAAGGCGGATGATAAAGGCGGAAATTTTGGTATTGTGATCATGATTGTGGTCATGGTCGTGGTTGTGATCGTGGTTGTGATCGTGGTTGTGATCATCGTGATCATCGTGAGCACCTTCGTCGTGTGCGTTGTGGTCGTGACGGTGATCGTGTGCATTGTGGTTGTGGTGGTCGTGAGCGCCTTCTTCGTGCACTTGGTCACCGCGTTTGTGTTCGTGTTCGTTGTCGCGGTGTTCATCGGCTTCATGCGTGTTATCACGTTGGTCGATGTCCTTTTGTACCGAGCTTTCGGTACCCGCACCTTGACCGAGGCAGAGCCGCTTTGCCGCCGCGTTATAGGCACGGACGGTGACTCCGTGCCCCGTCGAGCGTACCGCCTTTTTCAGCGCGGTCATAAGCGAGGCATCGGCGTTTTCAGCGGTGATCAGAATTCGGCCCGTCGCCATATTTAGCTCGGCATCGGTGACGCAGTCGAGCCGCTTTATCTCGCGGACAACCTTTTCACCACAGGCGGCACAGTGAAAGCCGTCGAGCGAATATTCATAAATCATAATGATAAAAAACCTCTTTTCAGGATAAAAATTGCTGTGCGCCAGAACAAACATATGAGCAACTGTTCATATGTTATCACGGGAGATGCCGTTTGTCAAGAGGGGAGAGGAGAAAATTATTTGTCAAGTAGCAAGACAAAAAAGTGTCGTTCAAATTCTACCGCGAATATCCCACTTGTCAAGGGGTGGGGGTGGTGGTATAATTAGCTTCGGGAGTGAGATTATGCAGAAGCTCATGAGCCGAATGAGGTCGGCCATTCAAAAATATAATATGATTGAGGACGGCGACGTTATTGCCGTCGGTGTTTCGGGTGGAAAGGATTCGGTCGCGTTGCTGGTTGCCCTTTGCGAAATGCGACGCTTTTATCCCAAAAAGTACGAGGTAAAGGCGCTGACCCTCGACCCCTGCTTTGGTGGAGTCGAAACCGACTATTCGCCTATCGAAAGATTATGCGAGCAGCTCGGAATTGAGTACATTATTCGCCGCACACAGCTCGGCGAAATCATTTTCGATGCGCGAAAGGAGTCAAATCCCTGCTCACTTTGTGCCAAAATGCGCCGTGGAATGCTTCACGACGAGGCAAAAAAGGCAGGATGTAACAAGGTTGCGTTTGGCCATCACCTCGACGATGCGGTGGTCACATTTTACATGAATTTGCTTCGTGGAGGGAATATCGGCTGCTTTTCGCCCGTCACCTACCTGTCGCGAAAGGATATTTATACCATTCGACCGATGATTCTCGCGTATGAAAAAGAGGTTCGCCACGCGATAAGAAATCGCGACCTGCCTGTCGTTAAATCGGCATGTCCCGTTGACGGAATCACCGAGCGTCAGAGGATAAAGGACCTCGTTTGGTCGCTCGAAAAGCAAAGTGGCTACGACGCCCTGTATCAAAAGACGATTGGCGCGCTTCAAAGGGCGAAAATCGACGGTTGGGGCATCGACGACGGCGAGGAAAAAGAAACCGCCGAATAGGAGTTAACAACGAGCGAACAATGAGAAAAAACAAAGCCACGTGGCCAAAATGGTCGCGCGGCTTTTTTATCATATTCATTCGCCGATATACTCGAATCGGGGAAAAGTTTTTCCTTCGCGGGTGACCGTTTCGCCGAACATTTTGGCACTTCGCACCCACATTTCACCTTCGCCGTACAATGCGCGGTAAACGACCATTTCCTCGAGGGTTTCGCTATCCTTTGCGATGCCGATAACCTCGTATTCGCCGCCCTTAAAGTGACGGTATTTTCCCATTTTTATCTCCGACAATGAGGTCGCTCCTTTTTTTATAAAATTGCGGTTGCGATGTCGAAATAAATAATCAGCGACAGCGCATCGACAATAGTGGTGATAAAGGGACTAGCCATTACTGCGGGGTCGAAGCCAACCCTTTTGGCTAAAACGGGGAGGACGCAGCCGACCAATTTAGCCGTGACGATGGTGGCAACGAGGGTCAAGCTGACAACAACGGCGGTCATGGTGGTCGGGCGGTCGATTAAAAGCAGCTTGCCAAATGTAGCGACCGCCATCGTGACGCCGCAAAGAACCGACACGCGAAGCTCCTTCCACACGATGCGGAGAATGTCGCCCATTTCGACCTCGCCAAGTGACAGCGCACGGATAACCGCAACCGATGCCTGCGAGCCGGCGTTACCGCCCGTACCCATCAGCATGGGCATAAATGCCGCCAGTCCGAGAGTAGCCAGTGCGGTATCGTAGCGGTTGATAATCACGCTGGTAAAGGTAGCAGAAATCATGAGCAGAAGCAGCCAGGGAATACGCTTCCACCAGGTTTCGAAAACGCCTGTTTTGAGATACGGCTTGTCGGTAGGGGTGATAGCCGCCATCATTTCAATATCCTCGGTGGCCTCCTGCTCGATAACGTCGATAGCGTCGTCGATGGTGATAATACCGACGAGTCGATTTTCGTGGTCGACGACAGGCATTGCCAGAAGGTCGTACATCTGCAATTTCTGTGCCGCTTCCTCTCGGTCGTCGGTGGTGAGGACCGAAATTACGTCCTCGTTCATTATTTCGCTGATAAGCGCATCACTTTCGGAAAGGAGAAGTCCCTTTGCCGAAACGATACCCTTTAGATACCTATTCTGGTCGGTGACGTAGCAGGAATAGATGGTTTCCTTGTCGATGCCGGTTCGTCTGATGGTCTGAAAAGCATCGGCTACCGTCATATTTTCCTTTAAGTTGACGTACTCGATTGTCATAATCGAGCCGGCGGAATCCTTTGGATATTTAAGGATTTGGTTAATCATTTTTCGCGTAACTTCGTCGGTGTTTTGCAGAATTCGGCGAACAACGTTTGCCGGCATTTCTTCGACAAGGTCAACCGCGTCGTCGAGGTAAAGCTCGTCAAGCACCTCTTTAAGCTCGTTGTCGGAAAAGGCCTTTATCAGTGCCTCCTGATTATCCGCTTCCAGCTCGACGAAGGTTTCGGCTGCCTGCTCCTTTGGCATTAGGCGGAAAAGCAGCGAAATTTCGCGTTTGTTCATGTCCTCAAACATTTTTGCAACGTCGGCAGGGTGCATTTCAAGCAAGATGTCGCGTACGGTTGCGTACTTTTTCTGTTCGAGAAGCTCCTTTATTACGTGTATCAGTTCCAATTTTTACTCCTCCTTTTTCAAGGGGAGGATGGCGTTTATTTTACGCCGAAGTAACCGGCATAAGAAACGCTATGACTCCCATATTTGCACAATCGCGGTGATAAACTATTACTGCCCGAGGCGTCCATGCCGTCACTTCCTTTTTTTCTAAAAATAAAAAATGCCGCTCGACTTAAATTTTTTTCGTTTAAAAAATTATAAATCGAACAGCAGCAATTAACCGTATGTTGCCCAAATTTTTTCGGCAATTTCATTTTTTTCTGCCGAAAATGAGGGCTATATTTAATTTTTTTGCCACCGTTCAAGCTTCAGCTTCGCATGGCGATGAAATTGCATTAGATTATGCCTTGGTTTCGACATAGCCTGTTGACCGGCTTGCAGTGTCTCCACTGCTTCGCGGCAGCAATCCGTATCCATGTGGTAGCC
>JAFOCH010000003.1 GCA_017381395.1 Clostridia bacterium | reverse complement strand
GCCATGAGGATGCGGCATTGAAACGCCTACAACCTCGCCTCTGTTCTCGAAAATAAAGACGTATTTGATATTTTCGTCCTTTGAAATTTCGGTAAATCTATCAACCCAGAGGTCAACAAGCTTTGAAATATGGTCAACCGGCAATTCGGGCAAGGTAATTGTGTGCTCGGGTGAATAAAGAATAACCTCGCACTTTCCGTATGCGGGCTTTACCTTGAAAAAGTCGGTTGCAACGTCGTCGGGTTCAGGCGGATTCTGTGACAATGCGGGAAAGTCATTGTCATATTTGAGAACGTCAAAGTGATCGGGCACCTTTCCCGAGCCGGGACAAAACGGGCACCAATCCTTTGGCATATTGGGGCGCCCCTGACGGTGCGATGCGATCATAACCCAGTCCTTTATAAACGGATGATATCTAAGTTCTGCCATAATATTTTATCTCCTTTTGAAGCTTATTTACTAATCATTGTGCCGCCAAGCGGTCTAATTTTGAGAACGTAGCAATTACCCTTGCCGAATACACCTTCGATTGTGTTTATGTACTCGTCGAGCAAATCATTGGGTACAAATGCCTGAATTGTACCGCCGAAGCCGCCGCCGTGAACACGATATGCTCCTCTATCGCCGAGAACCTTTCCTGACAAGTAAAGTGCTAATGAAAGTCCCTGCTCATAAGGTGCCGATGCAGCATAAACATTCTGCAAATACATAAAGGAGGACTGACCCGATTCACGAACAAGCTTAAGGAATTTGTCAAAATCCTTTGCTTTAAGAGCGTTCTTTTCCTCAATAGCGCGTCTGTTATCGTCAAAGAAGTGGATTGAGCGGAGAACAGCTCTGTCACCAAATTTTTCGCGTAATGCAGGAATGTTATTATAAAATTCAGCTTCGTCAACATTGCGAAGTGCCTTTTGACCGAAATATTCGGCCAAGTCGCGCATTTCCTGCGGTACTGCGGCATATTCGCAGGTAAGGTCAGCGTGGTTGCCGCCCGTGTTAACGATACAAAGTGAATGATTCTGACCGGCAAAGTCGAAATCGACCTTTTCGATAATCGGATTTTCAACGTCGCCAAAATCGATTCCTACAAAGCCGCCAACCGAACTTGCCATTTGGTCCATAAGTCCGCTCGGCTTACCGAAAAAGACATTTTCGGCATACTGTGAACACTTTGCAATAGTGACAGCGTCAATTTTATTATCATTAAAGAGGTAGCTGATTATAGTTCCAACGAGCACCTCAAAAGCAGCCGAGGATGAAAGTCCCGAGCCCTTTATTACATTCGAGGTGGTATATGCGTCAAAGCCACCGATTTCGAAGCCAAGCTGCTTTATACGAGCGCAAACACCGCGGATAAGCGAAGCTGATCTTTCTTTTTCACTTTCGACGGGGTCGAGATTAGTAATATCAACCTCGTCCATGTCAAATCCCTTTGACTTGATACGTACGATTCCGCTATCATTCTTTGACACTACGGCGATAACGTCGAGGTTAACACTACCGGCAAGTACGCAACCAAACTGGTGGTCGGTATGATTGCCGCCAACCTCGGTTCTACCCGGTGCGCTGAAAAGAGATACTCCCCTATCATCACCAAAGTAATGAGCAAATCGATCACAAGCCGCATCATATCGAGATACATTTTCGTCAACGTTGGTATAAAGCATATCAAACGTTGAATTAAACTCACCCGAAGCAAGACCTTTTTTTACATCAGTAAATTTCAAAATAATCACTCCAAATTTTTGAGCATAATACCCATAATACATTAAATTAAATAATAACAGATTATACTATATAATTGCAACCGTTTTTTACATATTTTTTATATTTTTGGCAATTAAATTTATTTTTTTACCATCAACACATTTTTATGGGATAAAAAAGTGCCGACAGCATTGTATTTGCCGTCGGCATTTTGATATTATTTACCGCTTAAACACTTTTCGGTATGCTCGATTTCAATTCTCATGCGATCAATTATCTTTTTTTCAAGCCGAGAGATGTATGATTGCGAAATTCCAAGCTTATCGGCGACCTCCTTTTGAGTATGTTCACGGTTTCCCGAAAAACCAAAGCGCAACTCCATAATCAGTTTTTCACGAGGAGAAAGCTTATTTATCATCCCGTGCAATAAAACCGCCTCGTCATAGGTTTCTATGCCGCGGTTTATTTCCTCGCCGTCACTGCCGAGAACGTCTGATAACAACAGTTCATTTCCGTCCCAATCGACGTTTAACGGCTCGTCGATGGATACCTCAACCCTGAATGATGACGTCTTTCTGAGATGCATTAAAATTTCGTTTTCAATACATCGTGAGGCGTAGGTTGCGAGCTTTATGTTCCTTTCAGGGCAAAAGGTTTTTACCGCCTTTATGAGGCCAATTGTGCCAATCGAAATTAAATCCTCAACACCTGATGCCGTCCCCTCAAACTTTTTTGCTATATACACAACCAAACGCAGATTGTGAGTAATCAGCTTATCGCGAGCAGATTCATCTCCGTTTGAAAAGCTTTCGAGAAGCGCGGTTTCTTCTTCCTTTGAAAGCGGCGGTGGTAGTAATTCGGGGCCATTGATATAGT
>JAFOCH010000107.1 GCA_017381395.1 Clostridia bacterium | reverse complement strand
TTAAAATGCTGAAAAACCATGCCCATTTTCTGACGGTGGACGTTAATGTCGGTCTTTTTGTCGGTGATGTCGACGTCCTCAAAGAAGATTTTACCGTCGGTTGGCATTTCGAGCAGGTTTAGCGAGCGCAGGAGGGTGGATTTTCCGCTTCCTGACGGCCCGATTACAACTACTACTTCACCCTTTTTGATGTCGCAGGTGACTCCGTCAAGGGCCTTTACGTCCTCGCCGTTATAATATTTTTTGAGATTTTCGACTCTTATCAGCAGGTTATCGTTCACTTCGACGCAGCCTCCTTTCGAGCTTTCCTACCAGCCATGTCAGCACCAGAACAACTACAAGGTATATCACCGCAACCGCGATAAGCGGCATAAATGGTGTAAAGGTGACACCGCGAATGATGTCGCCTGCCTTTGTCAAATCGATAATGCCAACGTATCCGGCAACCGACGTTTCTTTTAACAGAACGATAAACTCGTTACAAAGTGTCGGCAGAGTTGCCTTAAACACTTGGGGAACGATGATGTGACGCATGGTCTGGATATAATTGAAGCCGAGCGAACGACCCGCCTCAAACTGACCATTGTCAATCGACATAATTCCGCCACGGAAAATTTCGGCAACGTATGCGCCTGAGTTGATACCAAAGGTGAGCATAGCAACCGGCTTTCCGTCCTTTGCCGAGGCGAGAATGATAAAGTAAAATATGAGCAGCTGAACAACAACAGGGGTACCGCGAATGATGGCAAGATACACCTTGCAAACGGCATTAACAAATTTGAGCAGATAATAGCCGATGCCACCCTTAGTTTTTAAGCTTTCGAGATTTTTGTCATAGGATGTGCGCACAGCGGCGACACAAATTCCGATAACGATACCGATTAACAGAGCGATCGCCGTAATATCAAGCGTTTCGCCCAGACCGCTTAAAAGCTTTTTCCAGCGGTCGTCTTTTATAAAATTCTTCACAAAGTCGCCCTTTACCCCGTCGAACCATGTTGAAACCGAGGCAAAAAAGCCACTCGTGCCGTTTAAAAACATATTCAAGGCCGTATTTCCTTTCGGCAAAAAGAAGGGCGGAGCCAAAAAGTCCACCCTTCCTGCATATTTATTTTATAATCGAGTACGATTTATTTTGTAGGAATGTATTTTGCGATAATCTTGTCGATTGTGCCGTCTGCCTTAAGCTCAGCGAGTGCGGTGTTAATCTTTTCGAGGAGCTCGGTGTTTTCCTTTGCGATGCAGATAGCGTAGTCCTCGTTGGTGTATTCGCCTTCAAGAATCTTGAGGCCTGTGTTAGCGGCAACGAATGATTTTGCCGGCTCGTTATCGATGATAACGGCGGTAACCTTTCCGCTTACGAGTGCCTGAACAGCGTCTGCGCCTGTCTTGTAGCTGATAACGTTAGCTTCGCCAAAGCCCCAGTTGCCCGGTTCGTCAGCCGAATAGATGTGACCTGTGGTATCCTGCTGAACGCCAATCTTTACGCCTTCCTTAACGCCTTCGGGGTTTCCGTCAGCGTCGAATCCGGTGTAGAAATCCTCAAAAGAGGTGTATTCGCTGTTTTCGGCAACGATAACCGACTGGATACCGTTAGCGTATGAGTCAGAGAAGTTAACGCTTTCCTTACGTTCCTCGGTAACGGTCATACCGGCAACGCCGATGTCGTATTTGCCGCTCTGAACGCCGCCGATGATTGAACCGAATTCGGTGTCAATGATTTCGAGCTCCATGCCGAGCTTCTTTGCAATAGCTTCTGCGATTTCGGCGTCGATACCGACAATCTTGTCACCCTCGTAGAATTCGTAGGGAGGGAATGCAGCGTTTGTAGCCATTGTGAGTTTCTTTGTGTCGTCAGCGTCGCTGCCACATGAAGCGAAGCAGCAAACGAGCATTGCGAGCATAAGTAAAAGTGCGAGAATCTTTTTCATAATATGTACTCCTTTAAATTGTATTTTTTAGATTTGAGTATAATTATACACATATTTTATATATATGCAAGTGTTTTTAGAATAATTTTTGCATAAATATTAAACTTTGTTTATTTTTATGCAAAAAACGATAAAAAATATGCCGTTTTTTGCATAAAAACGGCATATTTCCTTATATTTATACAGAAAAATGTTTATCAAACTCCGTCGTTTTCCTTGCTGCTTTGCAGGAATGCGGCAGTTTTTTCGCTTTTCGGGTTTTCAAAAATTTCCTCAGGCGTACCCATTTCCTCGATAATTCCGTCGGCCATATAAATAATTTTGTCGGCAACGTGCTTTGCGAAGTTCATTTCGTGGGTGACGATAATCATGGTGCGGTCGCTGTTTTTGAGCGCCTTAATCGCCTTCAGAACTTCGCCCGTAAGCTCGGGGTCGAGTGCGCTTGTCGGCTCGTCAAAGCAGAGGATGTCGGGCGAAAGGGCGAGTGCCCTTGCAATTGCGACACGCTGCTGCTGACCGCCCGAAAGCTGACAGGGATAGTTATTCAGTCGGTCGGAAAGCCCAACCATGTCGAGCAGGTCGCGTGACTTTGCCTCGATTTCCTGTTTTGTCCCCGTTTTGAGCAGCTCCTGCGCAAGCATAACATTTTTGAGCGCGGTATATTGCGGAAAGAGGTTAAACTGCTGAAAAATCAGCCCAAAGCGAAGCCGCGCCTTGCGCTTCTCGGCGTCGGTATATTTTTTTGCCCTTTCGGCGTCAAAGATGGTTTCGCCATCGACGATGATTTCGCCGCCATTCGCCGTTTCGAGAAAGTTGAGACAGCGCAGAAGTGTTGTTTTACCGCTTCCCGACGAGCCGATGATGGCGAGAACCTCACCCTTTTCGAGTGAAAAGGAGATGTCGCGGATAACCTCGGTCTTGCCAAAGGATTTTTTTATGTTTTTTACTTCAAGAAAGGCCATAATTTAACTCCTGAAATAGTTCATTTTTTTCTCTATGTAGCCAAAGAGAAGTGTGAGCAGTCCATTAAACGCGAGATAGAAAACGCCGGTGTAGAAAAGCGGCCAGAGCAGACCGTCGGTCTTTGTAAATCTCTGCGCGTTCCAAATAACTTCGTAAACCGATATGGTGTTTACGAGGGCGGTGTCCTTGACAAGCGTGATAATTTCGTTGCTCATCGGCGGCACAATGCGCTTGATAACCTGCAACAGCACGACCTTAAAGAAAATCTGAGACTTTGTCATGCCAAGTACCTGACCGGCCTCGTACTGACCGCGGGGAATACTTTCGATACCGCCGCGATAAATTTCGGAAAAGTAGCAGGAGTAATTGATGATAAAGGCGATAAATGCGGCAGCCAGGCGGTCCATAATGGTCCAGGTGGACAGCCACTCGACCAACAGATTTATTACGGGAATGTCGATTTGAGCCGATTGTGCCCATATTCCGACCAGTCCCGGAACGTAGTAGATTACAAAAAGCTGTAACATCAGCGGAGTGCCGCGGATTATCCACACGAATATTTTGACAATGAAGCGGATGGGCGCAAATCGGCTCATCGACCCGAAACTGAGGACGAGTCCGAGCGGCAGAGCGACCAAAAGTGTCATTCCGAATATTTTGAGTGTGTTCACAAAGCCCTCTAAAAGACTGAGGGTTACCGTCCAAAACATAGTTTTTTCCTTTCGATAAACAGCCGAAAGGCAATCGGCGGAAATTTCATTCAGCCGACTGCCTTGTACTATTTAAGCTAACTGATTTTGCAAAAAATGCGGGGAGGTTGGTCGCAAACGTGAGCGAGTTACCTCGGTCGCGCGGGGTATCCGTCCCGTAATAGCGCGGGGATAAATTATGCCTCTAATGCGAGGGTCAATTCGTACTTTTCAGCGAGGGTCTTGAGCCAGCCGCTTTCGTAAACCTTTGTCATAAAGTTGTTAAAGGTAGCTACCATATCAGAGCCCTGTCTGAAAGCAACGCCGTATTCTTCGGTGGTGAGCTCGATGCCCTTTGCGAGATCGGCATAGCTTGTGCCTTCGCCTGTCATAGCGTTTGCCATTGTGATATCGATTACGCAGGCATCAGCCGAGCCGCTCTTTACTTCGAGGAGTGCGAGTGCCTGAGTCTTTACTACTGTGAGGTTTTCGAATCCAGCGTCCTTGATTGCTGCTTCACCGGCTGAACCGCTTTCTGCAGCGAATTTGAGTGACTTCATGCTGTCGGCTGTGGTGTAGTCGGCAACCTTGTTTTTGTTCATAACAACGACCTGAGCGTTCTTAACATAGGCGTTAGAAACGTCCATCGACTTTTTAACCTCGTCGGTGATGGTCATACCGTTCCAAACGGCGTCGATGCTCTTTGATTTAAGCTCCATCTGCTTGCTGTCCCAGTCGATTTCGATGAATTCAACTTCAACGCCGAGTTCTTCTGCGAATTTCTGAGCAAATTCGGTGTCAAAGCCGGTCCATTCTGTGCTACCCTCTTCCTTATAGTTCATGGGAGCGTAGTCGGTGATACCGATAACGATTTTTCCCTTGCCCTGGATATAGGCGAGGTCAGAAGCGGATGCTGCGTTGCTTGAGCCATTGTCAGCGTCGGCGTTGTTGTCGCCGCCGCAGGAAGCAAAGCATCCAACGAGCATTACGAGCATAAGTAAAATTGCAATAATCTTTTTCATGATAAAATTACCTCTTTCGATTGTTTGATTTTGTTTGGTTAGGTAATCGTTGCCACCTGCTTTTGCGTTGTAGCGTGTTACCACTTTACTATGCTAAAATTATAACACGCATCTATAAAAAATCAAGCATAATTTCGGCATTTCTGCAAACTTTGTATATTTTGCATATAATTTAGCGCTTTATTACGCTAAATTGCTATGCTTTATATATGATATGCGGCAATTAAACGGATTTTATCTCGCCAATTTCCCTTTCATCGCAATAAAAACGAGTCGGCTATTAAAAACCGACTCGTTATACATTATATTATATTTAGCAAACTTAATTAGCTATTAGAAATCGACACGTACGCGGAAAATGTCACCGCACATTGTGCTGGGTGTGGTGGTGTTTGACGGAGCTCCTGCGCCAAAGACGAAGGTGCCGTCAACGTATTCCATCGAAATCATGTAGGTTTCTGCATCGAATTCGAGTACCTTTGTAAAGGTGGAAAGATCCTTTGTCTTATACACGGTGTTGGTGTATGAGCCGCTGCTACCGTTTGCGGCGAGGACATAGAGCTCATCACCGATTACAACCATATCGAGATAGGAAGCGTTGCTACCTGCAAAGGTTTTCTTTGTAAAGTTTTTCATATCGGATGTGGTGAGGAAGTATCCTGTACACATAACCGATTTACCTCCAAATTCCAAGCTTTCCTTAAAGAAGTTAAAGAACTTGTCACTGGTGGCTGCGAATCCTGAACCGTCTGAGTGGAAGTTAAACTGATTTGCGGCAGAATCATATTTATAGAATCCGTCGTATGAGCTATCGCCAACGTGTACCTCGTAGCAATAGAGGTCGCCATTAAGTGTAAGGTACTGATAAACGCGGTCCCAACCCGTTCCGATGTTAGAGCCGGTAACGTTTACTCCGTCCTTTACAACCTTGACGCCGCTAAATGACTTTCCTCCGTCGGTCGAAACAACGGCGGCAGTACGATTTTTTACATCACTTGTGCCGGCACCGATAAAGATCTTATCACTAAAGCCGATCATGTCAAAGTTGTGCAGACGCCAGTCGTACGGCATAGCGTAGTTGTTAAAAGCGGTTTCGTCGGCGTTGAGCTCGAAGTAGTGGAGAATAGCATTGTTCGAGGGGTCAATACCTGCCGCAATCAAACGTCCGTCG
Source organism: Clostridia bacterium (assembly GCA_017381395.1). Lineage (GTDB taxonomy): Bacteria > Bacillota > Clostridia > Oscillospirales > Acutalibacteraceae > UMGS1976. The sequence goes on along the minus strand of JAFOCH010000107.1, from coordinate 5,263 downwards.
ATTATCGCAAAGTTAGAAATCTGTTCATCGTCGAGGCGGTCCTGGAAAACGGTTGCCTTGTCGGTTTTTGGGTCGTAGCAGGCGATGAGCGAAGGTGCCTTGTTAGAGTTGTAGTCACCGCTACCGATATACACCTTGCCATTATATGTCTGCATATCCCAGGGGTTACGGGCAAAGATGATGTCGGCTGCCGAATTATCATAGCGTGGATATGCAGGAGTACCAACGTAAACGGGTACCGCATTGATATATCCGTCGGCGTTATAGAAGCCGTCCATTACGGTCGGTGCAGTGAATCCGAGCACATACTGGCGCATAGCGACCAGGTCGGTTGCCGAAAGGGACGAGCCACCCGACATTTTTGCCGCCATTAAGGGAGCGCCTTCGAGCGTATTTACACCGAGAATTGCCATCTGGGCATAGAGGAGGTCGGCGGCAGTGACAGCTCCGTCGCAGGTAACGTCGCCGCTTACTACGATTGAAAGTGTCTGCTTCACCGAGTTGTTTCTATACAGCTTTATTGTGTCGCCGGTGACAACCTTTGTTCCGGCTTCCATCTCGGTACCATTGCGGAAAAATTTAACCTTTCCTCTCTGGTCAATTCCGGCGTCAACGTGTATTGTTGTGCAGCCGGCATATACCGAGGTCAGATATGTACCGTCGTTATTAAAATTGACGGAGGTAATTTCAGTAGTAGATGCAGCGCTACCGTTGATAGCCAAGGAGCAAACGGTAATCGCCGTAGCAAGAGTAAGGGAAATCAATCGTTTTACATTAAGTTTCATGTTTTTCCTCCTCAAAAAATTGAGTCTATACCCTATTATAATAATATCAAAGTAAAAAAATAGCAATATCAAATAAATCAATCGGATGTCAAAATTTCGACGGCTTTTTTGATAACGGGGTCGGTTTGGTCGGTGAGGAAGTAATAATACTTTTGCTCATCCTCGGTGAGCTGCACCTCATAGTCGGGGGAAAGCCCTACCTTATGGAAGTTGATGCCGCTCGGCGGATTAAAATATGCCACCGTCAGCCGCACAGCCGAGCCGTCCGAAAGGGCAAAGGTTTCCTGCATAATTCCCTTTCCGTAGGTTTTTGTGCCGATAAGCTTGCCCTTTTCAAAATCGCGGATTGACGCGGCAAAAAGCTCGGCGGCACTTGCCGTGTTTTCGTCACAAAGCACCATCATCGGAAGGTCGATTTCATTCTTATCCGATGAAAAAAGCACCTTTTTCTTGCCGTTCTTATATGTTGCAGAAACGACCTCTCCCTCGGGTAGCAGAATGTCGAGAATCTTGTCCACCGAGTCAAGTGTGCCTCCGCCATTACCGCGCACGTCAAAAATCAGCCCTGTTGCGTTATTGTCGATTGCGTCGTTGATGGCGGCTTCAAACTGCGGCACGGTTGCCGCGTTAAAGTCGGTGATTTGAATGTAGCAGAGGGAGTCAATCATGTGTGAAAATACGCTTGTGGTGACGAATCTGCCCCTCGTTGCCGTGAGCGAAAGGGTTTCGTCACCCCTTTTTACCGTCAGCGCACAGTCGGTATCGATTTTGCCCCTGATGTTTGCCACCGCTGTCGAAAATCCGAGTTCGATAACGTCCTTTCCGTCAACGGCGGTGATAAGGTCGCCTATCTTTATCCCTGCGAGGTCTGCAGGTGAGCCGACAGAAACGTTAATTACATAAATATAACCGTTATCGGGGTGACGGGTAAGGAAAAGTCCGATTCCTGCGTCAAGACCCTCGTTATTGTCGAGTATTTTGTCGTATTCCTCGGCGTCGAAATAGGCGGAGTAGGGGTCATTCAGCGAGTAAATCAGTCCCAAAGCAACCCCGTCGGCGAGTGCTTTCTCATCCACCTCGTCGACAAAGCTGCGCTTTATCCTGCCTTCGAGTTCCAGATATTTGCTTAAACTGTCGGCATCGGTCAGATAGCCCTTTATTGCGTTTGGCACCAGGCAAAGTACCAGCCCTGCCGTCAGCACCATCGAAATTATAACCGCCGTAATTACGACCGATAGCGAAATCTTTTTATCCTTCATTTTATCATTTCCTTTTGATTAAAAAAAGAGGGTGTTTTCATCTATTTTGTTCCCATTTGTGTAAAAAAATCCGACGGAAAAGGGTTTTGTGTCATCCTTTGCCGCCGGATTGCGATAGCATATTAGAGGTTAAAGAAATTCATTGGGTTGGTCGGCGAGCCGTTTTTACGAATTTCGTAATGCAAATGCGGTCCTGTCGAGGTACCTGTTGAGCCGACGTAGCCGACCGTCGAGCCCTTTGAAACCTTTTGACCTACTTTAAGGGTACTAGCCGCTTTCATATGTGCATAGAGGGTGGAGTATCCGTTTCCGTGGTTGATAACAACGCAGTAGCCGTAGCCGCCGTTGTACTTACTGAGCGAAACGGTGCCGTCGTCCGAGGCGACGATTCTTGCTCCGTAGATGCCACTTGATGAAATGTCAATTCCGGTATGGAGACGCCATTTTTTATAAACCGGGTGCCAGCGGTTGCCGTATTTTGACGACAGCTTGTAGTAGCCGGGAACCGGCCAGGTGAATTGACCTGTACCGATTACGTTGCCGGTAATTTCGTTGAGGGCGTCCTGAATTTCCTTCTGCTCGTCTTTCAGGTCCTCCAAGCTGTCCTGAAGGTCGGCAATATCACTTTCGTTATTCTTGATAATTGTGTTAACTTCGGTGTATTGCTTGTCAAGCTCCGCCTGCTTTTCCTGAATTATCTTCTGAGCGTCGACAACGCCCTGCTTGTTTGCATCGATTTCGGATTTTTTCTCGTCAACCTTTGCGATGTCGTCGGTCAGCGATTTTAAAAGTGCGTTATCGTACTCGCTCATGACTTTTCTAAACTGATTTTTTTCCAGATAGTCGCCAAAATCCTCTGCCGAAAGTAAAACCTCAAGCTCCGAGAATGAGCCGGTGGTGTAGAGGATAACCAGTCGCTCGGCAAATATGTCGAGATTCTTATCAATTTCGCCGTTCAGACGGTCGATTTCGTCCTGAAAAATCTGGATTTCCTCGTCATAGACGTCAATCTGCTCCTGATAAAGGTCGATTTCGGTCTGGGTTGCCTTTATCTGCTTCTGGAGTGCATCCTTTTGCTTTTCGTAGGGAGCGTTTTCTTTTTTAAGGTCATTGATCTGCTGTTTCAGCTTGTTGCTTTCCTTTTGCGCGGCTTCGAGCTCCTGTTTAAGCTGAGCAGCCGTCTTTTTCGCGCTGGCTTCAATTTCGACAACGGGGGTATAGCCCACCGCCAAAATGAGCATTACTACGCATATAACCGCAGAAATAAGTCGTTTAAATCGCACGGAATTCGCTTCCTTCCTTTCGCAAGTATTTTGTGATTGTAAAGGCGCTGCAAATAAGTCCTAAAACAATGCCGATAATGGCAAAAATGCCGAGTAATTTGAGTACCAAATCTCTGAATGGGATGGGGGACATTTCGAGGGTTGCCTGAATGGTACCACCCGCAAAATGATATACAACATAGAGCAGTCCCGTGGTAAAGAGGGATGCGATAACTCCGAGGAGCACACCCTCGACCATAAAGGGAAATCGGATGAAATGGTTGGTCGCACCGACCGCCTTCATAATGCTGATTTCGAGCTTTCTGCTAAACATTGTGATTCGGATTGTGTTTGAAACAATTACAAACGCAATGATAAGCAGCAGTCCGATTATCCACAAGCAACCGTTACGTACTACAATGCTGATATTGTTAATCTTTTTAGCCAGGTCGCGCTGGCTGTTAATTTCGCCAACACCTGAAACCGACAGTATTTCTTCGACCGTTTGGTCGAATTTGCCGAGGTCGTTGAGCTGAATTCTGGCTCCGTTGGGAAGGGGATTTCCCTTTTCGCGCAGACGTTCAAAAACGGCCGCCTGCTCTTCGGTATAATCCTCACCAAAGGTGTCGATGATTATGCCGTCGAGACCATCGTCGGAGGTGATGTATTCTGCACCTTCCGCGCTTACGTTCTCGATTGATTTTACCTTTTCAAAGGAGGTTTTACATTCTTCGTCGGTCAATTCCTTGTCAAAATAGACCATTACAACGCTCTGATTTTTGAGGTCGCCCATTGCCTTGTTCACGTTTTCGGAAAGGACGAGGGCAACACCCATAATGAGCATACAAGCAACCAAAACGCCTACCGATGCTAGTGACATCAGGCGGTTGAGCCAAATATTTTTGAACCCTTCACCGACGAGATAACGAAAGCTTCTTAATTTCATATCTCGTCACCGCCCATCTCATTAGTATCGTTGCCGGCATTGTCACCGTCGGCCACATTTTCGTCGCCACCTAGGCCATCTGTGTCATCGTCGGTCACGTTTTCGTCGCCACCGATCATAGCTTCGTCAACGACATAGTCGTATTCGCCGTCGCCGTCGAGGTCGTTTGGCACGTCGGTTTCGCCACAGGTGGAGAAACCATCGTCATAATTCACATTGTTTGCAAGGGTAAAATCGTCGCCTACCGCAACCTCTTCATAAGCGGTATCGTCGCCGTATTCTTCCCCTTCGCCGTAATCGTCGTAATCGTCGTAGAAAGCGGTATCGTAATCCTCGGAATTATCGGCTACAACAGTACCATTTTCGATCATGATAACGCGCTTGCCAAAATCGCGTACGAGCTGATGCGCGTGGGTTACCATGATAACTGTGGTGCCTCTGCGGTTAATTTCAGAAAGTAGCTCTACAATTTCGTACGACATATTGGGGTCAACGTTACCCGTCGGCTCGTCCGCAATGATAATGGAAGGATTATTTACTAGCGCGCGGGCTAGTCCCACACGCTGCTGTTCGCCACCCGAAAGCTCGTCGGGCTTGCTTCTTGCCTTTCCGCTTAAGCCCACAAGGTTGAGTGCATACGAAACTCTGCGTCTAATCTCCATTTTTGACGCGCCGACGATATGCATTGCAAAGGCAACGTTATCGTAAACGGTCATATTGGGAATCAGACGGAAGTCCTGAAAGACAATTCCCATCGTGCGTCTAAGCTTCGGGACGTGTCTGCGCTTCATTTTAGAGAATTTGTAGTCGCCTACGATAATTTCGCCTGCGTTTGGTGTTTCTTCGTGCATGATGAGCTTCATAAATGTACTTTTTCCTGCACCGGAAGGACCAACAACGAATACAAATTCACCTTCGTGTATTTTAAGGTTAAAGTCACGTATAGCGTGAGTACCGTTTAAGTATGTTTTATATACGCCCTGAAACTCGATGAGCGGACGGGCGGTTTGA
>JAFOCH010000018.1 GCA_017381395.1 Clostridia bacterium | reverse complement strand
TTGATTTATGTTATCTTTTTGCTAAAGTTGCAAGTCCGTCCTTGATGCCGCTTACAAGTGCATCAATGTCCTGTGTGGTGCTGTGTTTTGAGAAGCTCACCCTTATAGCACTGTCGGCTATGTCATCCTCAAGTTTCATAGCTGCAAGCACGTGGCTTTTGCCGCCCTTTGAGCAGGCACTGCCCGAGGATACAAACACACCCTTTGACGCAAGGTGATGGAGCATTGTTTCGCTTCTGATACCCTTGACGGAGAAATTGAGAATGTAGGGCAGGGCGTTTTCGGATGAATTGACCGAAATGCCGCTAAGCTGTGATAATTTGTCACGCAGAAGCTGATTTAGTCCGCCAATCTTTTCGCTCACAACCCTCATCGGCGGCAAAGCGCATACTGCCGCGGCAAAGCCCTCGGCAAGCAGGGTGGATTCGGTACCCGAGCGTAGTCCCTTTTCCTGACCGCCGCCATGAATAAGGGGCAAAATTCGTACACCCTTTTTCACATACAGGGCGGCAATCCCCTTTGGCCCGTGAATCTTATGCGCGCTGACGGAGAGAAGGTCGGCTCCGATTTTTTGCGGATTTATTTCAATCTTTCCAAAGCCCTGAACTGCGTCGATATGTACGAGTGCCGAGCCGCCCGAAAGCCGCACCGACCTCTTTATCTCATCGATGGGCAAAAGGACGCCCGTTTCGTTATTGACCGCCATCATGCTGACGAGAATGGTGTCGGCGGTGATGGCATTTCTGATTTCATCGGCGGGAATGTTTCCGCTTTCGTCGGGCATCAGACGGATGATCTCAAATCCGTCCTTTTCGAGCTCGTCCATGCAGCGCATAACCGACGGATGCTCGATTGCCGTGGTGACGATGCGCCTTCCGTCGCGTCGCTTTGCCTTTACCGCGCCGAAAATTGCCGTGTTATTGCTTTCGCTTCCGCAGGAGGTAAAGTAAATTTCCCCCTTGTCACAGCCGAGTCGATTTGCAATTTCTTCGCGGCATTTTTGCAGTCGGATTTCCGCCTTTACTCCGAGCAAATGCAGGGAGGACGGATTACCGAATTCGCCTCGCATACACTCGGTCATTCGGCTGATTGCCTCGTCACAGAGAGGTGTAGTCGCGCTGTTATCGAGATAATGAATCAAAAGGGAACACCCCTCCAAAATATAATTATACATTATCTATTATATATTATATACATTATAAACACAACCATTTTTTTCACATTTTTGGGGGTGAAAAATTTTGGTAAAAGCGGTATGCAACTTTTGCGAGCATAATAAATTGAAAATATATAATGTATGAGGGGGAAAGCGGCTTTGGAAAAAGGGTTTTTGATACGGGGACTGGTGTCGCGTGGGGTGCTTTTTGCCGCGGGGTTGAGCATCATTTTCGGCTCGTTTATGTACGGGCGGATAATCGGCTTTCACTATCGCGACACAATCGAGGTGACGGTGGCGACCATTTATGACGATATTGTCGAAATGGTCGAGGAGGGCAGAGAGTATCTTTATGAGGTGCTGGGACTTGCCGAAAACCCGAAATGAGCATAAAGAAAAACGGGGGTTGTCAGGGCGAAAAAAGGGGGGATTTAAGTAGGGCAAAACAAGAAAAATTTTCGAACAAAATCGACCGTTTGAAGATACCCAAAATCGCAAACAAATGACACGATTCAAAATGGTCGCATGGAACAAAAAAGATGCCCTAAACATACTCAAGCAGACGACTCGACAATAGTTGTTTGAGAGGGCTTTGTCTAAAACATGGAAAACGCTCTGTCTGCGTTGGAAATTACTGTAAAAAACGCTATAATATATAACGTAAAGAGCCATCTGTATGTGGGACAGATGGCATTTAACAACTTTATTACATTTTTAAGTAAAGGAGAAATACTTATGTGAATGTCAAAAAGAGTGCTGGCGTTTATAGCATCACTGGTCATGATTGTTTCCATGTTCTCATGTGTTATGACTGTCAGCGCAGCAGACGGCGTTGCCGAAGTAGGCGGCACCTGCGGCAACTGTGGCGAAGCTGATCCCGATGCTCCTCAGGATGGTTACCTCGAAACACTTGCAATTCCGGGCTTCAACCTCCAGTTCTTGAACAAGGTTCATATCTACGGATACGTAGCTATCAACGGTCAGAATATCGAGGATATCAAGGCCAACTGGTACGGAGAGGCAACCTATGTTGACGCTGACGGCAAGTCACAGACACAGCGTATCGACCTCAGCGAAATGTTCGCTAGTGGTAGCTACTACCTCTTCTCGTTCAACAACCTCTTCTCGAAGGAGATGAGTGTACCTGTAACCTTCACACTCTACAATGCTGAAGGCGAGCAGATGTCGAACGCAGCAACATATTCAATCGAATCATACGCAAACAGCAAGGGAAGCGGAACCGATAATCTCGCTAAGCTTACCCAGGCGCTCATGTGCTTCGGCGATGCAGCAAGCGCCTACTTCGCAAAATAAGCAAGAGCAACGCTTAAACGAGCAAGCAATTGCGAAAGCAACGCTGAACACACGCACTGAACAAGTTTGCGTAAAAACTAAATAAAAAAAGGCGCAGAGAGTAAAATCTCTGCGCTTTTTTTGTACGGGACGGCAGTAAATGCCGCCTTTTTTTGTACGGGACGGCAGTAAATGCCGCTTTTTTTGTACGGGACGGCGTTAAATGCCGCTTTTTTGTACGGGACGGCAGTAAATGCCGCCTTTTTTGTACGGGACGGCGTTAAATGCCGCCTTTTTTTGCTGTTTGGGTAGTGAAATTGCCGTCACCGCGTTTGCGCGGTAGAGTGGTAGCAATAAAACTGATGCGGTTGTTAGCTTGTGGGGATAGCAGCAAAACGACAGCTCTTTTCTTATATTCTCGGGGGGCGTAGCGAGCGTTTTAATCGGGGATGAAAATTTCACTATCGCTTGTTTAATTTTTTGTCAAAAAAATTAAACATAAGCGCAAAAAAACGCGATTTGCCTTTTATAACAGCAGTAATTGTTGAAATTGTTGATAAAAGTTGTTTAAAACTAACAAAAAATTGACACAAAGTCTGTGTGGAATTTTTCCCCATATAATGTTATTATAATTATAGCCATAGTTGTTAGTTGGCAAATTTTTTGAAAGGAAAGATTGTTTATGAAAATGACAAAGAAGGTGTTAGCACTTGCTCTTTCGCTCATGATGATCGTTTCAATGTTTAGTATTGTATCAATGAGCGCATCGGCAGCTGCTACACGCGCTGATAACTGGACCGGTTTTATAACAACCACACTCAATATCAGCGGTTCGAATCCTATTGACGAGGGCAATTACTTTACCCTCAGCGAAACCGACCTTTACGTCGGCGACAGCATAAAAACCAATGGAAACTGGCTCGACTACGCCCTCAACTATACCAATGCTGACGGCGAAGCAGTTTCGAGCAAGGTTGCCGGCATGGCTGCCTGGTACTGTGACGATACAAGAATGTTCCAGTCACAGCTCCAGTATGCAAAAATTAACGGAGCAAGTAACAATAACCCCGTTGAATTTACAAAGGCTGGTACATGGCGTCTCTATGCTAATCTCGAGGACGGAAAGCAGCTTACCCTCGCAACCTTCGAGGTAAAAGAGCTTCCGAGAGTTATTTATTCCAACGGTACAATGGTTTTCACCGGCGCAAAGGAAATCAAGTTCTATCCGCAGGATGGCGTTCCTTTCAGCGAGGACGAAATTTATGTTGGCGACACAATTCAGAAGAGCACCGGCGGTGACTGGTGGAATAACAAGGACAAGTATCCCATCCACTTCACAAAGGATGACGGTACAGAGATTACCGGCGTTATTACTCACCTTCATCTTTACGGCCCGAGCAGCGA
>JAFOCH010000106.1 GCA_017381395.1 Clostridia bacterium | reverse complement strand
ATTAAATCAGCAATATAAATGCTGTTTTAATATAAAAAATTTTAGAGGTGTGAAAAAATGAAGTTAATCTATAACGTTAACGACAAACCCAAGTTTGGGCAACTGATAGTTTTCGCTTTTCAGCAGTTGCTCGCAATCATGGCAGCTACTCTTGTAGTACCGGTAATTATCAACAACGGTGCGAATTTACAGGGCGAAGACATGATGAGTACCGCAGCAGCGCTTTTCGGCGCGGGTATTGGTACTCTAGTTTACATTCTCTTTACAAAGAAAAAGAGCCCCGTTTTCCTTGGTTCCTCATTCGCATTTTTAGGTTCGATGGCAGCTGCATTCGCCGGCGCTGTAACAGTTGCAGTTGGCTATCTCGGCCTCATTATCGGCGCAGTTTTTGCAGGACTTGTATATGTTGTAATCGCACTTATTGTTAAGGTTTCGGGTGTAAACTGGATTAACAAGCTTATGCCGGCAGTAGTTATCGGCCCGACAGTAGCTATCATCGGTTTATCCCTTGCAGGAAACGCCATCGGTGATCTTGGTAAAGCAAATTATGTTACAAATTACGATATCAATAATTATCAAATTGTAGAAGAAGCAGATGCTAAAAATTTAGAAATCATTGACGACGATGGCAATTATAACCTTTATGAAGATATTGCTACTGATGGCGTCGTAGTAATTGATAAGGACATAGATTTAGCTTCAAAAATTGATGTTAAAAATGTTCACACTGAATTTACTGTTAATAAACAAGATGATGTTTATAGCTTAACTAACACTCTTGGCTCTCCTTATGTTGCTATAATTTGTGGACTTGTTACTCTCTTTGTAACTACCCTCTGTTCAACATACGGAAAGAAAACCGCAAAGCTTATACCCTTTATCATCGGTATTTGCTCGGGCTATCTAACAGCATCAATTTTCTACGTAATCGGTTCATTGACTGATATTCCGTCACTTATGATTATCGATTATTCACCGATTACCAATCTGTTTGCAAATGGATTTGAACTCAAATCTGTTTTCGCAGTACCCGAATTTACATTCTTAACCGCAATCGGCGGATTCAAGGACATTGACGCTGCATACATCGGCTCAATTGCTGTGTCTTACGTTCCTGTTGCCTTCGTTGTATTTGCTGAACACATTGCTGATCATAAGAATATTTCGACCATTATCGAAAAGGATCTGCTCGAAGAACCGGGCCTTTCACGTACACTTCTCGGCGACGGTGTTGGCTCGATGGCAGGTGCTGTTTTTGGAGGTTGCCCGAATACAACTTATGGTGAATCGGTTGGTTGTGTAGCTATCACTCGCAATGCTTCTGTTTACACAATCATCACTGCGGCTGTTTTGGCTATCATTATCTCATTCCTGTCACCGTTTGTAGCGTTTGTAAATTCAATTCCTTCCTGCGTTATGGGCGGTGTTTGTATGGCACTTTATGGATTCATCGCAGTTAGCGGACTTAAAATGCTCAAAGATGTTGACCTTAATGAAGAGAAAAACCTCTTTACAGCATCGGTTATCCTTATTGCAGGTATCGGCGGTCTGAGCGTTACTTTCGGAAAGGTTACACTCACCTCTATTGCTTGTGCGTTGATTCTCGGCATTATCGTTAACGTAATGCTTTCTAAAAAGAAAGTTGACGCAGAATAAAATCTAAATAATAAAAAAAGCAGGTTGATTACACAACCTGCTTTTTTATTTATCAAACAAATTACCACCATCAGAATCGATAGCAACAATTAACGGAAAGTCCTTAAAATCTAGTTTTTTTACCGATTCGCAACCCAAATCGTCGTAAGCAATTACCTCGCAGGAAACAATACTTTTTGCCGCCAGGGCACCTGCCCCGCCAATAGCACAAAGGTAAATTGATCCATTATTTATAATCGCATCGCAAACCGATTTGTTTCTTTCACCTTTGCCAATCATGCACTTGAGCCCATTTTCCATAAGTAACGGAGCGTAAGGATCCATTCGCGATGAAGTGGTTGGGCCACAGCTGCCAATCGACAGTCCGTCCGGTGTAGGCGTGGGTCCCGCATAATATATAGCGGCATTGTTTAAATCAAAAGGTAAATCAGCATTATTTTTTAACGCTTCTACAATTCGTTTATGGGCGGCATCGCGAGCGGTAAATACCGTGCCGCTTAAGAATATTCTATCCCCTGCTTTGACAGTTTTTACCCACGAGGAAATATCAGATGTATTAAAATAGTATTCCTTCAAAATCAAACACCTCATTGATATTATATCGATGAGGTGAAAATAATTCAACTAAATTATGAAACTTTAAGTATAACTAAATAATTCAAAATACAACTTGAAACAATGTGTATATTATGATAGTATTATCAATAATGAATTACATTAGGAGTGATTATGTGACAATCGATAATATTCAACTTATTGATTCAAAATACAAGGATGACAGTCCTATTAATACCGTCAATAGAATTAAAATTATATTAAACGAATATGGCATTGAAACTATTGAATGTTGGAATGATTCAGGCGTTCCTTATTGTTATTCATTGCGCATTTCAGTATTTGGCACCAACTTTGGAGTTAACGGTAAAGGAGTAACAGAGGAACTTGCATTAGCTAGTGGGTATGGCGAATTAATGGAACGACTCCAACTTGGCAAAATATTTAAAGGCGATGAGCAAAAAGACGGCTTGTTACTTCCCTCATTTATAAGCGATGACTATATTTCTCCAAGCGAATTATTGTCAAAAAACAATGATCTATATTCGATGTATGCCGTTGAGTCAGAAAAAATCACAGGTACTAAAATTACACCTGACGAAATTTTAAAACAATATGTCGACTACAATGGTAATATTCCAGTACTGTCATTTTACTGTGTTAATTCAAAGAAATATGAATACATCCCCACCATGTTGATTCATTCCGTATATTCAACTAATGGTTGTGCAGCCGGAAACACAATGGAAGAAGCAATAGTGCAAGGAATAAGCGAGATAGTAGAACGAAATGTTAGTACTTATATAATAAACAATGACATTATTGTACCTGACATTCCTGATGACGTATTAAAAAACTATAAAATATCGTACGAAATTATTTCATTTTTGCGAGAAAATGGTTTTAAGGTTACAGTTAAAGATTGTTCACTGGGCAAGAAATATCCTGTAGTATGCGTATGCATTATCGATAAAAAAACAGGAAAATATTACACTCACTTTGGATCATACCCGAAATTTGAAATAGCATTACAACGTACTCTTACAGAAACATTCCAAAACAAGCAACTAAATAAATTTGCAAAAATTGACGATTTCTTACCTAATAAAAAGCTTGATATTAATGAAACAATTCTTCAATTTGTTAGAGGTTCAACAAAGAGAAAGCCCGAATTTTTTACTTCATCTAAATTTAATGGGCTTTGCACCGGTTTTAAAGGAACAACCAACAAAGAGCTGTTTAAAGAATGTATCGAATACTTTAACGAATTAGGTTACGAGTTGTATATACGTAATTATTCATGTTTTGGTTTTCCGACATACCAAGTTATAATTCCAGGATATAGTGAAGCATTATTACATCGCATCAATCCTGAACATAACGATCTTAATTATTACAGCTATTCTCTATCGGTCCTGCGAAATCCTGCAACAGCATCTGTAAAGGATATTATTTCATTCTTAAAGCAGTACTCAAATAGACGCTTAGCCGCGGGTACATTTTCTAAGCAAATTAATATTCCTTTGCAATTAAATGATAATGAGCAAAGTTATTATAACGATGCAGCATTAGCATATATGAATTACACTTTAGGCAGGTATAATGACGTAATTTTCTATTTAGATAGAATGATTGCCAGCAATGCTTGTGATAACGCTGAATATCTTATATGTATTATGCGATATTTGACGCTTGTAAAACAAAAATATAGTAGTGATAAGATACGAAATCTCTTAGAATATTTTCATAACCAGAAAACAGTTGATTATATATTTAATTTAATTGAAAATAAGGAAAACCTGTTAAAAGACTTTATTCTCAAATGTGATACTCAGTGTCAAAATTCGTGCAAACTTTATAATTGCTGTATGAAAAAACAAACCGATCATTTAGCAACGATTGTAAATGAAAAATTAAGACAAATTGATTTAAATTCATTAAAATCAGACATTGAAGAACTATTAAAGTAAAAAAACATTGATTTACCCCTCCTCAAACACCGATTTTGAGGAGGGGTTTTAATCATGAAACTTTCAGTCGTAATCTCAATTTATCAGCAATCATAGCGATAAATTCACTATTAGTCGGCTTACCTCTTTCGTTATGAATAGTATAGCCGAAATATGAATTTAGCACGTCAATATCTCCTCTGTCCCACGCTACCTCGATTGCGTGACGAATGGCTCTTTCAACGCGTGATGAGGTTGTCTGGTACTTCTTTGCCACCATGGGATAAAGCTGCTTTGTCACAGAATTGATTATATCGGAATTATTTACGGCTATTGTAATCGCCTCACGAATATAATGATATCCCTTAATATGCGCAGGCACACCAATTTGATGAATAATTTCGGTAATCATTAGCTCAAGATCGCTATCCTTACTATTATTAAAGCTATGTATAACAGTAAGATCAGCCTCTTTGTTATTCATTTTTAAAATTCGCTCGGCAAGAATTTCAAAGTCAAACGGCTTTATAAGATAATATGATGCTCCATTTTCGATAACCTGCTTTTCAAGTAACGGATTATCGTAGCCGGACATAATCATAATAATTGGCAGTTCTTTTCTCCTGGATTTTAAATTATCTATTACACCAAATGAATCAATATTCGGCATAAACATATCCATAAGCACCACATTCGGTCGTGATCTATCAATTTCTGATATTACCTTTACACCGTCCTTTGCGCATAAAACCACCTCAAATCCATAACTTTTGAGTACATTTGCGCAATTACGACTGAATTCCGTAGTATCATCTGCAATAAGCACTTTAATTTTGTTTTCCATGTTAATTCTCCTTGATTGGTATTTTTTGGTAATGATTTTATAGCATAAATTTCCAGTAATTGCAAGTAGAATTTTAATAAATTTTGATTTTAGATAAAAACTGTCAATTTTTATAATCGTTATTAAAAAGGTTAAATAATTTAACTAAATCATAACAAAAAATACCTGCCAATTTTACAGGCAGGTATTTTTTTCGTCATTATTTAACAGACAGCAATTTAGTTTTCTTCCAAATAAATGAACATTTCTTCGATATTATATAATTCGTCCTTTTTGTTCTTTTCTTTCCATTTACGACGATATTTGTCGAGCCACTGCCGAGTATCGGTAATTCGTGCAATATCGACATTAAGCATTTTTGCCGTAAGCTCACCCATAACACAGGCTCCTTCGGCAGCAATAAGCAACTCCTGACGGTATTCGTCATTTTTCCATTTGATGTTTTCAAGTTTATTCTTGATAGACAGGTATTCCTTTTGAATATCGTCGAGATTATCAATTATAGATCGGTTATAATACATCTTTGAATCAAAACGATATTCAAAATAATTGTTGCAAAAATGTAACCAATTCACCTTTTCGTGAAGAATGCTTACTTCTTTTAGAATCTGATATCCGCATTCATTTTCATAAAGAATACTGTTAACAGCGTCAATAAATTCGTCGTTAATTTCGGTGGAAGCGTCCCACGATTTTACAGCACCGAGAACGGTTCCATACATAGCAAGCTCGATTGAGCAAGGATTGCCCCAATCGCCCCAGTTTGTATTAAGTACGCCGATTGCTTCGTTTTCGCGACCGAGGTTAATCATATTAATAATGTTCTTTTCCTCAACGTTTACATTTTCGCAAAGTCGAGCCCAGGTCGACGTACCTGGACAAACAATCTGCTTAACACCCATTTCGCCAAATTTTTTAATCGGTTCTTCATCGGGATTTTCGTCATAACCCCAGCTAAGAAAATAGGTATCCTTCGGCATATTCATTATCATTTCAGGGTGATTAAGAAGCAAGGGATCTGCCCACAGCATAGCCGTTTTACCGAGAGAATTTACGTGTTTGATAAGCTTATTCACAAAATTAGCGTGCAGCATACTAATATCATTTTCGCCATCATCAAGTTTTTTAATGTCAAATGTTTCGTCGCAGCAAATATTGAAAAAGTCACTTTCGAAATTAGGCAAATATTGGTTAATAATTCCTTTTATAAGCTCAAACCCTTCATCAAGCAAGGGATTAACAGTATGGTGAACCATTCTGCCATACCAAAAGTTGCTATATGGTACAAAATCCTTAAATATGCGCAGATGTTTATATTTATCCTGCTGTAACAGCTCGTAAAGATGACCAAATGTAGAAAGAGATGGAATAAAATCGATAAAATTATCCTTACAATATTCGCCGATTTCGCGAATTTCATCCTTAGTTAAATATCCAGTACGCTCGTTTATATCCTTATATTCGTCGAATTCAAAGACATGCTCGACATATAACTGCAATGAATTTATTTTATAATATGCTAAATTATCGATTAAATTTTTAATAGTTTCGACGGTGGGAATTTTTCCTCGGGTAACATCGTGATAAAAACCACGATACTCAAAATCAGGTTTATCGATAATATTTAAACAAGGAACTTTTTCCTCTTTAAAAATCTGCTTTAATGTCTGAATAGCATAAAATGCACCAGCATTATCCCCTGCTCTTATAATTATCGAATCGGCGTTTATGATAAGCTCATATTCTTCCTTACCAAAATCATCGATTTGGATAGAAACAGTCGTACCGTCGGCCGATGTATCAAAGTACGAAAGTGCTCCGATAAGTCGATTATCACAATCTAAATTGCTGATATTAAGCGATTTGTTTGCCAAATAACCATCTTTTATTTCAAGTGACTTAACCATAGGAATAAGTTTAATCATAACATTCTCCAAGATTACAGATATTTGTTACATTATCGCAAAATAAAAAGATTTTGTCAACTAATAACGATAAAAAACAAGTCCCTAAATCAATCGATTTCGGGACTTGTTTAAAATAACTATGTGCAATCAAGGGCAGTTTCAATCATATTTTCGATAAATATTCCGTATCCACTTGTTGAGTCATTTACAAGAACATGTGTGACAGCACCAATAATCTTACCATCCTGAATAATAGGACTGCCTGACATACCTTGAATTATTCCACCCGTTTTATCCAAAAGTTCTTTATCAGTTAATCTTATTATCAAATTTTTTGATTTTTCATTATACTTGACTTTCTCAATTACGCAATCATAATATTTGCATTCTTCACCATTAAGTGATAAATAAATTTGCGCCTTTCCCTTTTTAATTTCGCTTGAATGACCAATTTCAACCATTTCTCCGTCATATTCAACTCCGTTGAAATACACACCGTTATCAGAATTTTTAATAATCTTACCACAGTTTTCGCTCGATAAATTACCGCTAATATCACCGATTACTCCATCACACGAACGTGAAACAACATAGTTATCGACCTCACAAACCGCACCTTCATTGAGCGGCATTAAAACATTGGTTTCGTTGTCATAAACTCCATGACCTAGTCCTGCAGTAACACCCGTTTCCTTAACGTAAAACGTAGCGGTACCGATTCCCGCTATGCTGTCCTTTATCCACATCCCAAGCTTTTTTGTATTATCAGTCGCACAGATAACAGAATATGCAGTTGTTGTGTATTTTTTATTATTTCGTTCATAAACTATTTTTAGCTTTTCGTCCGAGTTTTTTACTATTCTTTCAATATCAGAGTTGCAGCATATCGACTCACCATTTATTGATAAAATTATATCGCCTTTTCTTATTCCTGCATCAAAGGCAGGATTTTTGCAACCATTCTCGGTCAAAACCCCCGATATCGATGTCACAATAGAGCCCGATGAATAAATTTTAATACCAAACTGATTACCGCATAATACAACTTTTTTAATATCATTATTTTTAATTCTTATATTTTTTACTGGAAAAATATTTAAAAATTTTAACTCGTAATTTTCACTATCGTTAATATTTGACACCGAACATTTTAAATCACTATTGTATATCAAAAACGCTTTCTTATCAGTGAAAATAATATTTGGAGTACAATTTGTTAAAAAATAAATATTAGTAAAAACATAGGAACAAGCAACAAATAATATTGCCAAAATTATCCTAATCAATCTTTTCATTTTATCACCGCCAACAGTATTATTGACCTAAAATGAAAATTATAATTTAGATTAAATATCTTGATTAGGTAAATTGAGTTGTTTTTTATTTAAATTAAAGCAAATACCAAATTTATTGATAAAAATTTCATATAAAAAAGCACCGAAAAGCTGATTTGCCTTTCGGTGCGTTGAATGAATTTATCTTATCTTTCTTCTCTAAAATACGGGAGACCAAGACTCTTTGGCGGTTGACTGTTTTTACTGTCACGAGCACTTGTGAACACAAGTACAATTATTGTTACAACGTATGGCAACATTTCAAACAGCTCTTTCACAGCAAAGCTGATGCCGGTAATATAGCTGCTGACAATATAAAGAGCGCCAAAAAGGATGGAGCCGATAATCGCCAAATTGGGCTTCCACACGGTAAAGATAACAAGTGCGATACACAACCAACCGATTGCATCAATGCAATATTCCCAGTTGCCATTGAGATAATCCATAATAAATGATAATCCGCTTAATCCTGCAATAGCAGAACCGATGCAGGTAGCTGAGTATCGGTATAACGAAACGTTGATGCCTGCAGCATCGGCAGCTGCTGGATCCTCACCGACAGAGCGAAGATTAAGACCAACGCGTGTATGATTAAGTACAAATGAAGTCAAAAGCGCAATAATAATTGATAAATAAATCAATACGCCATGAGAAAACAATATTTCGCCAAAAATACCTAAATCATCAGCAAAAGGTAACGGCTCGGTGAAATAACGGCTGCCTTTGCTATAGATGGGTCCTGTTTTTGCAATCATGTAGTCGGAAACTCCAATACCAAATGTGGTCAGAGCAAGACCTGTTACGTTCTGATTCGCACGAAGTGTAACAGTCAAGAAACTGAATATAAGCCCCATCAAAGCGCCACCTGCAAGGGTTGCAAGAATAGGAATAAGTATTGCTAAAAAGGGCGAAGCATTTGCACGGGTTTCGCTTAAATAGAGGTATTCTGCATAACATCCGCAAGACGCGCCAACACACATTACGCCGGGAATACCGAGATTAAGGTGACCCGATTTTTCTGTAATTGTTTCACCTGTCGAGCCAAAAAGGAATGTCATTCCAAGTCGAATTGCACTAATAAGAAAGGCTAACATTAGTTATTCTCCTTTCTGCTTTTTGAAGCGACAATTTTATATTGCAGGAAGAATTCGCAACCGATAATAAAGAATAAAATTATTCCGGTAATAATATCGGAAATTGCATTAGGAAGTCTGAAATCGGTTGAAACCTGATTAGCACCATTCTGCAAGAATACGATTAAGAAGGATGTAAAAATCATAAACACAGGATTAAATTTGGCAAGCCAGGATACCATGATAGCGGTAAATCCGCGTCCATCTACGGTGGTGGTACTGATGGTGTGGTTTGTACCGCCAACAAGTAAAAGTCCTGCGATACCGCAAATAGCACCCGAAACAACCAATGTTCTGATAATTACTTTTCTTACATTGATACCAATGTATTTAGCGGTATTTTCACTTTCACCTACTACAGAAATTTCGTAACCTTGCTTAGTTCTCTTTAAATAAATATAAACAAGCACAGTTAACACAGCAACTGTGATGATATTCAAAACGTATGAATGACCAATAGTGGGCAATCCATACTCTTCCATCGGGGTTAAAACACCCGAACCATTTTTTACAAAATATTTAAGGAAAAATGCAACCAACTGAATGGCAACATAGTTCATCATAAGGGTAAAGAGGGTTTCGTTAGTGTTCCAAATTGCCTTAAAAATAGCGGGAATTACAGCCCAAATTATTCCTGCCGCAATAGAAGCAAGTATCATTACAACCACAAGCAGAGGATAAGGCAACTTATCACCCAAAAACATCATAACAGAAACGTTAGCTAATCCACCAACAAGAACCTGTCCCTCAGCTCCACAGTTCCAAAATCGCATTTTAAACGCAGGAGTAACGGCCAATGAAATACACAATAAAATTGCTATATTCTGAGCCATACTCCAAATACGAAGCTCTGAACCGAACGCTCCGTTAATCATAGAAGCGTAAATCTTTAACGGATTAGTGCTGGTTAATAGTGTGATAACAACCGCGGATAAAAGAAGAGAGGCGACAATAGCAATTGCCCTAACGAGCATACTTTTAAACAAAGGCATTGGTTCTCTCTTTACAATATGTAAACCAAACATGTTAATTATTCGCTCTCCTTTCCTTCATTAGAAACCGTCTTTGTCATAAGTAATCCGATTTCTTCCTTTGTAGCAGTTCTGGCATCTACTACGCCTGTAATTGCGCCCGAACCGATGACAATAATTCTATCACACAGCTCAATTAAAACGTCAAGGTCCTCGCCGACAAATATAACGGCAACCCCCTTTTTCTTTTGCGAATTGAGAAGGTTATAAATGGTGTACGATGCACCAATATCAAGGCCTCGCACAGGATACGCTGCCATCAGAACGGTCGGTGCCGATGCAATTTCGCGTCCGACGAGAATCTTTTGAATATTTCCACCTGAAAGTCGTCTAACAGGTGTATTTTCGTTTGGTGTGACGACCTCTAAATCCTCGATAATGTGCAATGCCAAATCCTTTGGTGATTTTCTTTCGAGGAAAAGCGACTTTCCTTTATGATAGCTACGAAGCATCATATTATCGACAATGTCCATATTACCGACCAGACCCATTCCAAGTCTATCCTCTGGCACAAACGAAAGTCGTACACCTAAATCGCGAATTTGAAGGGGTGTTTTATCCCTTAAATTGTCACAAGAATGTGTTTTAGGATTGTTATAAAGAATTTCGCCCTCATTGATATGTTGCAGTCCTGCAATCGCTTCCAAGAGCTCACGCTGACCCGAACCAGCGATACCTGCGATACCGAGAATTTCACCCGAACGGGCAACAAACGAAATATCATTAAGAATCTTTTTTCCTTCGCGATTAACACAATTAAGACCGTTTACAACCAATCTGTCCTCGCAATTTTCAGGTTCGCTTCTTTCGATATTTAATGAAATTTTCTTACCTACCATCATTTCGGTAAGCTCGGATTCGTTTGTGTTAGCAGTTTCAACAGTGCCAACATATTCACCCTTACGTAATACGGCAACCTTATCCGATAATGACAATACTTCATGAAGCTTATGTGTAATGATGATAATTGATTTGCCGTCTTCCTTCATCTTTCTGATGACAGCAAACATTTTTTGGGTTTCCTGAGGAGTTAACACGGCGGTCGGCTCGTCGAGAATAAGAATATCAGCTCCACGATACAGTACCTTGATAATTTCAACCGTTTGCTTTTCGGAAACTGACATTTCGTGAATTTTCTTCATAGGGTCAATATCAAATCCGTACTTATCGCTAATTTCTTTTACACGCAATGAAGCCGCTTTGAGATTGTATCTTCCCTTTTCATTCAAGCCCAAAATGATATTTTCGGTAGCGGAGAATACATCAATAAGCTTAAAATGCTGATGAATCATACCGATTCCATATTTAAAAGCATCCTTCGGTGAGCGGATAGAAACCTCCTCACCATTTATGAAAATTTGACCTTCATCAGGAAAATAAATTCCCGAAATCATATTCATAAGAGTAGTCTTTCCGCTTCCATTTTCGCCAAGAATAGAAAGAATTTCTCCACGGTTAACGGTAAGGTTAACATTTTTGTTAGCCATATTGCCGCCAAAGGATTTTGAAATATTTTTAAGTTCAATTGCAACGTTATTATTCAATTCATATTCCTCCTTAAACCCTTAAAAAATCACCTTTTACGAAGCTTTAAAAGACTATTTTTTAATTGCTTAAATAAGTTTAGGCGGGACAGTGTTATCCTGTCCCGCCGTTAAAGTTACTTAAAATTCCTGGTTGAGAAGTGTGATTCCGTCAATTCTAAGATCGAAGCAAGGAGCTGAACGATATTCAGATTCGTGGAAATAGCCATCAGCGATAACTTCTGTATCACCAGTGAAGGCAGCGTCAGTATCAACGTCTGCGAGGTAGGTTGTTACTTCCTTACCT
>JAFOCH010000105.1 GCA_017381395.1 Clostridia bacterium | reverse complement strand
GCATTTATGCAAACATTAAAAAATCAGTCCAGTTCCTTCTTTCCTGCAACCTAGGCGAGATTATCGCGGTGTTTACAAGTATGCTGATTTGGCATATTTCACCGCTGAGCGCAATTCAGCTTCTGTGGGTAAATCTCGTCACCGACGGACTCCCTGCACTCGCACTTGGCGTTGAACCGATTGAAAAGGATATTATGCAGCGTAGCCCTCGTAAAAAAGACGAAAGCTTATTTGCTCACGGACTCGGCTTTGGCACACTTTACCAGGGTATTATGATTGGTGGGCTTACCCTTATTGCATTCGCCCTCGGTAAAAGCGTTGACATCGAAACAGCAAAAACAATGGCATTCCTCACACTCGCTTTTTCACAGCTCGTTCAATCATTCAACGCCCGTTCGAACAACTCGCTGTTTAAAGTCGGTTTATTCACTAACAAATGGTTGTTTGGAGCGGTTGCCGTTTCGGCAATACTGATGCTTGTCGTTGTACTGACACCGATAAGTGCAATTTTCGGACTTTCTACTCTCGGCACAGCTCAGGTTGTCGAGGTAGCACTGCTTTCGATAGCTCCCCTCTTTATTTGCGAGGCGGTAAAGCTCATCACAAGCTTGTTTAAAAAGAAATAATAAAGGAGTAAATAAATATGAATCAGCTTTCAGCACCCGTAAAAAACGATACAGTCGCCGTTATTAAAACAAATCTCGGCGATATTAAGGTGAAATTCTTTCCCGAACACGCACCAAAAGCGGTAGAAAACTTTATCACCCACGCTAAAAACGGATATTACAACGGAATTATCTTTCACCGCGTTATAAAGGACTTTATGATTCAGGGCGGTGATCCGACAGGTACAGGTATGGGCGGCGAGTCCATTTGGGGCAGAAGCTTTGAGGACGAATTCACCCCCGAATTGCACAATCTCTGTGGCGCTCTGTCAATGGCCAACGCAGGTCCCTGCACCAACGGAAGCCAGTTCTTTATCGTTCACGCGTCAACCGCTCCCGAGAGCATGATTGAGCAGATGGGACAGCTTAGCGAAAGCTATCCTGCCGACTGCGTTGCCGCTTATAAAGAGGTTGGCGGTACTCCTTGGCTCGACTATCATCACACCGTTTTCGGTCAGGTTTATGACGGAATGGATATTGTAAACAACATCGCTTCTGTTGCCGTCGACGGACGAGATAAGCCGCTTGACGAGGTTAAAATTATCGAAATCGAAGTTTCGGTTTTATAAAATAATCCTTTAATGTAGGAGATTTTTAAATGAAAAAGATTAGAATAGCCGCTCTCATTATGGCGGTAATTATGATGCTTTCGCTGATTTCCTGTGGAAAGGAAAACACTACACCCACTACCACCACAGGCAATTCGTCCACAGCAGGTACAAGCGACTCGACAATGGGCCGAAACGAGATCAATAACGCTTATGCCGACAAGGAATACGGATTCCAGACCGAAATGCCCGAAGAGGGCGAAGAGGTTGCTGTTTTCCACACAAATATGGGTGATATTTATATCCGTCTTTTCCCTGAAGGCGCTCCGAAGACGGTAGAAAACTTTAAAACCCATATCAAAAACGGATATTATGACGGGCTCATTTTCCACCGTGTTATAAAGGACTTTATGATTCAGGGCGGCGACCCGAAGGGCAACGGTACAGGCGGCGAATCCATTTGGGGCGAACCTTTCGAAGATGAATTCTGCGAAAAGCTCATTAACATTCGCGGTTCACTTGCCATGGCTAACTCGGGCGTTGATACCAACGGCAGCCAGTTCTTTATCAATCAGGCATCGGGAAATATCAATCGAGTGGACTACGACTACGAATTGACAAAGAAAAATCTAGAAAGTTACTATGATCAGTACGTTCAGTATTACGGCGAACAGTTTACGGCACAGTATCCTAACGTAAAGGAATTTATCGACGCTAATCTCGCCCCCAACTCAAAGTTTGTTCCCGATAAAGTTTGGGACGTGTATGAAGATTTGGGCGGTAACATTCACCTTGACGGCGCTTGGAGAGCAACCGGCGGCCACACCGTTTTTGGTCAGGTGTATGAAGGCATGGACATCGTTGACGCTATTGCCGCAGTTGAGGTTGACGCTCAGTCATCAAAGCCGGTAAATGACGTTGTAATCAAAAGCGCTGAAATCATCAAATACAAGGTTAAGGCATGATTACAGGTAAATTCGGTATTCAAATGTTTTCGCTGAGAAACAACTTTGAGGCAAAAGCTCAAAAAACGCTCGAAACGGTAGCTAAAATGAGCTACAAGGGCGTTGAAGCGGCTGGGTTAGGTTGTCTATCCCCCGACGAATACAGAGCAATTTGCGACGGATTGAGGCTCGAAATTTATTCGGCACATTTGGGCGAAAACGATTTGACAGACAAGAAATTCGACGAAACTGTGAAAATGTTAAATGCGCTTGGTTGCAAACGGGCGGTACTTGCTTGGATAAAGACGCCCGACAGTTTTGACGGTGTGACAGATGCGTGTAATCGGCTGAACAAATATGCCGAAATGCTTGACCGTGAAGGTATCGAATTTCACTTTCACAATCACGACGGCGAAATGAAAATGCTCGACGGCAAAAAAAGTATATTGGAGCAGCTGATTGAAGGAACGTCAAATAATGTTTATTTCGAGCTTGATACGGGCTGGTGTAACTTTGGTGGCGGTGACAGCTGCGACATTATAAGCAGATACGCCAACCGCATAAAACTCATTCATCTGAAACAGATTAAATCACAAAATGAACGAATTACAACCGAATTTGAGAATGGAAATGTTATCGATGTGAAACAGATCGTTGCAACTTGCAAAAAGATTGGTATCGACCACTTTATAGTCGAACAGGACAATTCCGATAACGAAATGATTAGCGCAAAAATGAATGCCGATTACCTGCTTCAAAAATAAATTTAAGCGTAAAACTCGTTATACCGGGTTTTACGCTTTTTTATGTATCGGCGGCCCATTCCGCCGATTGCGGTCTACTTCTTGCGCTTAGATAGCCCTTGCGAAATGGTGGGAAATTCGTTACCCGAATCATTTGTCGGCTGAATTTCATAGGTGCCGTATTTGTTAACTAAGTCAAAAGGCGTTTCGGGCTGACCTAAAATGGACGTTACCGACATTTCGGTATCTGCTTTTTTACCGCGTTTCTTTTCCCTATTCATACTATCACCGATATTTATTGTGCCTAAAAAGTATAAAAAAATGCCTTCCTTTTTTTGAGGAAAGCATTTTTTATTTTTTAAAATTTATTTATCGTAGCCGTTGGGATTGTTAGACTGCCAACGCCAGGTATCCTCGCACATTTTGTCAACGTCGAGCTTTGTTTCGAAGTCAAGTAATTCCTTTGCTTTTTCAGCGTTGGCATAGAAAATATCGAGGTCGCCGGGACGACGAGGTGCAATTTTGTATGCAATTTCGTGACCACAAGCCTTTTCAAATGCTTTTACCAATTCAAGAACGCTGTAACCGCGTCCTGCACCAAGGTTGATTGCGTCGATGCCGGTTCTGGATTCGAGGTATTTAACCGCTTTTACGTGGCCGATTGCGAGATCGGTTACATGGATATAGTCGCGGACACCTGTTCCGTCGGGGGTATTATAATCGTCGCCGAAAACAGAGAGGCAGGCAAGCTTACCAATTGCGACCTGGGATATGTAGGGCAAGAGATTATTCGGGATTCCGTTGGGGTCCTCGCCGATGAGTCCCGATTCGTGAGCTCCGATGGGATTAAAGTAGCGAAGCAGAGCGATGCTCCACTCGTTATCGGAAGCGTAAAGGTCACGCAAAACCTCTTCAATCATATACTTTGTTCTGCCGTACGGATTGGTACAATGACCAACGTGCATATCCTCGCGGTAAGGAATGGGTGAATCGCCGTAAACTGTGGCAGATGAGGAGAAAACAAGCTTTTTAACCCCCATTTTAGCCATTACCTGACAGAGAGTTACTGTACCGCCAATGTTATTATCATAGTATTCAAGCGGAATTTTACACGATTCGCCAACCGCCTTTAATCCCGCAAAATGAATTACACATTCAATTTTATTTTCATTAAATACCTTTTCGAGTCCTTCTGCATCGCGGATGTCACATTCATAGAATTTGAGAGTCTTTCCCGTGATTTTCTGCACGCGGTTAAGTGACTCCTCCTTTGAATTGTAAAGATTGTCAACTACGACAACCTCGTATCCCGCATTGAGAAGCTCAACGCAGGCGTGGCTACCGATATAACCAGCGCCGCCTGTTACTAAAATTGACATATTTCTATCCCCTTTTCATACTTACATTTATGTCTACAATGAGATTATATTACATATTTTCAATTTTGCAAATAGATTTATTATTTATTATATAATTTTTTCGATTAAAATATAATTTTGTGGGCATTTTTTGAATATTTTACGGCATAATGCTTAAAAGTTGCGGGGCTAAAAGTCGCAAGTTCATTATTCCTCATAAATTTACGAAATTCGCTTGAATTAAGCCGATATTAAAGGTATAATGTTATTTAGCAAATTTTGTCGAGACTTTAATATAAGTTTCGGTTATTACTGAAAGGAGTAACAAGATGAATTATTCACTCGAAGTTCAACACATGTGTCCTGTTGC
>JAFOCH010000104.1 GCA_017381395.1 Clostridia bacterium | reverse complement strand
TTAAAAGATACAAGTTTTTTTTGTCGTTTTTATAAATTTTTATTACTTTTTAACATTAAATCGACCATTTTATTGACAATTCGGGGAGAAGCTCGGCCGTTTAACCGCTTTATAGTTTCGCCCACAAGGTAGGAAAAGGCGGCAGACTTGCCTTTTCTGTAATCATCAACCACCGCAGCATTTTCTGAAATGACCGATCGAACGGCATCGGAAATCACCTGCTCGTCGGTGATTTGGAACAGTCCCTTTTGGTCAATATATTTGCTAATGTCAATCGGCTCGCAATAGGCAATATCGGTAAGCTCACGCGACGTACGTCTGGAAATTCTGTCGCTTGTAAATAGACCTATTATTTCGGCCAGTTTTTCGGCGGTCAGGTATGACTCGGTGATATGAATTTTGGTTTCACGTTGCTTTTGCATTAGGTCGCGGACAATACGATTGGCTGCTTCACGTTGGTCGCAAATGGATGCAACCGCCTCGAAATAATCGGCAACCAATCTATCTGCCGTGATAATCTTTGCATCGGCTGACGAAATGCCGTAATCGGCACAAAGACGCTTCTGCCTTTTACTCGCAAACTCGGGAAGTTTGGAGCGAATATGGTCAATTTGAGCGTCAGTAATATGCATCGGGGGTAAATTCGGCTCGAGAAAAAAGCGGTAATCCTCGCGTGTTTCCTTGCTTCGCATAACGGTCGATACGCCCTTTACATCGTCAAAACGGCGAGTTTCCTGGGTAATTACTCCCCCGTTTTCGAGCAGATTGATTTGACGCTCGGTTTCGTTTTTTATGGCGTGTACGACCGCGCGAAAGGAATTCAAATTCTTTATCTCAGTGCGGGTTCCGAGGGGTTCATCGAGTTTATGCACCGATAAATTGACGTCAACCCTCATCGAGCCCTCCTGCATTTTGCAATCGGAGATGCCTAGGTAGCTCATTCGAAGTCGCAGCTCCTCCAAAAAGGCAACCGTTTCCTCGGCAGTATGAAGCTCGGGCTCGGTAACAATTTCGATAAGCGGGACTCCGGCACGATTGTAATTTATTCGTGTTCCGTTATCCGAATGAATCAGCTTACCTGCGTCGTCCTCCAAATGAATTTCGTGGATGCCGACGCTTTTTATCTCGCCATCAACCTCGAAATCAACGCGACCATCGACACAAATCGGGATAAAAGACTGTGTCGTCTGATACTCATTAGGCATATCGGGGTAAAAGTAGCTTTTTCTATCAAATCTGGTGGGGCTATTCACCCTGCAACCGAGGGCAAGTCCTGCACTTATAGCATATTCGACCGCTCTACTGTTTATGACCGGCAACGCGCCCGGAAGTCCGAGACAAACGGGACAACAGAGGGTATTTTCCTCCTCACCGAATGAATTTCTGCATCGGCAAAAAAGCTTTGTTTCGGTCGAGAGTTCAAAATGCACCTCAACGCCAATTACTGCCTGGTACATTTATATCGCCCCCTTTGGTAATCGTCGATGCCAATCGGTTGCCCGCTGATACTCGGCGGCAAAGGAAATTAGCTTTACATCGCAAAAGCGACGTCCCATAAACTGAACGCCGATTGGCAGTCCGTCACCCGTATATCCGCACGGCACGGAAAGAGCAGGCAATCCTGCGATATTGGCCGAAACGGTATAAATATCCGACAAATACATTCGTGTATCGTCGGTTTCTTTTACCCCGAGAGGCCCTGCCGCTGACGGAGAGGTAGGACACATTATAACATCAAAACGCTCGAACAATCGGTCAAAGCTCGATGACAAATTAGCCCTTATTTCCATAGCTTTTTTATAATATCTATCGTAGTTTTCGCTTGTGATTGCAAAGGTGCCGAGCATAATCCTCTTTTTTACCTCGGTGCCAAAGCCGCCACTACGCGATTTAACCATCATATCATTTACGTCGGTAAAGTCGGTGGCTCTGTACCCATATTTTACACCGTCAAAACGGGAAAGGTTGGTACTGGCCTCTGCATTGGAAATAATGTAATAGCACGGCACAACATACTTTAATACATCGAGCGAAAAATACTCCACCCGACAACCGAGCTGCTTCATCACATTTACGGCATTCAAAAACGCCTCGTTCACCTCGCCGTCAATATTTCCGTCGAGATATTCCTTCGGTATGCCGATTACCTTATCCTTTATCGGTAGTGACAGAGAATGAGTAAAGCCGTCCTTTAGGCCAACGTAGGTGCTGTCAAGGGTGTCATTGCCTGAAACAATGTTCATCAGCTCTGCGCCATCGGTGATATTATTAGAGATAACGCCAATTTGGTCAAACGAGCTTGAATATGCGACAAGCCCATAACGCGAAACTGCGCCATAGGTCGATTTTATTCCACATACACCGCACATCGAAGCCGGTTGACGTACAGAGCCGCCGGTATCCGAACCGAGTGCAAGCGGCACCATTCGCGAAGCAACCGCTACCGCAGAACCGCCCGACGAGCCACCTGCCGATTTATCCAAGTCAAAGGGATTATGAACCGCGCCAAAACAGGAGGTGTCGCTACACGAGCCCATACCAAATTCGTCCATATTCGTCTTTCCCACCATAATCATTCCCGCATTTTTTAAATGGGTTATGGCGGTAGCATCGTATGGCGGAATATAGTCAGAAAGCATCCTTGAGCCGCAGGTGGTCTTTATCCCCTTTGTGCAGATATTGTCCTTTACTGCAATCGGTATTCCGTCGAAAACGGACAATCTTTTACCCGAAATTGCTCGGGTGTCGGCCCTTTTTGCCTCCTCCATCGCGCTATCGTGCAGCGTGGTGATAAAGCCGTTATATTTATTATCAAGAGTGTCAATTTTCCTGAACGTTTCGGTCACTATTTCGGAGGGCAAAAGTTCCTTTTTGTCAATCAGAGCTGACATTTCGAGGGCGGTGAGATTAAGTATATCCACTATAAAATCAGCCCTCCTCAACCGT
>JAFOCH010000103.1 GCA_017381395.1 Clostridia bacterium | reverse complement strand
TGCTATCGAAGGAAAGTGATGAAATGAAACAGATTAAAGTAACCGATATGACTCTCGAAATGGGCGCAGCAACCCTATCATTTAAGGAAAAAATTGAAATTGCCCGTCAGCTAGACAACCTAAAGGTTGACGTCATCGATATGCCCGAGATTGTAAATGTTACAACCGATTCATTACTTATCAGGACAATTTGCGCCTTTGCGAAAAATAGTACAATCAGCGTTTCGACAGGCAGAACTGTCGAAGGTGTAGCAGTTGCCGCAGCGGCAGTTTCAGGAGCAAAAAGCGCCAGATTAAAGGTTAATTTGCCCGTATCTCCCGTCCAGATGGAATACACTTGCCACAAAAAACCGGCAAAAATGCTCGAACTTGCAAAGCAGCTTTTCACCGCCGCTACCGAAAAGTCAAGCGATGTTGAATTTTTTGCCGCCGACGCTTCACGTGCAGAACCGGACTTTTTGAAGCAGATTGTCACCTTGGCAATTGACTCGGGAATAAAGACGATTACACTTTGCGACGACGAGGACGTTATGCTGCCCGACGAATTTGCAGCGTTTATTTCCGACGTAAAGGATAGAATTCCTGCCC
The DNA here is from genome assembly GCA_017381395.1 of Clostridia bacterium. Classification (GTDB taxonomy): domain Bacteria; phylum Bacillota; class Clostridia; order Oscillospirales; family Acutalibacteraceae; genus UMGS1976. The sequence goes on along the minus strand of JAFOCH010000103.1, from coordinate 5,427 downwards.
TTAATGACGTTAATTTCGGTATTCTCTGCCGCAATAGAAACTCGATGGCTACCGCATCCGCCATTATGGCGATAAAGGTGGGCGTCGATGAAATTAAGTGCTGTGCAGCAAGAGACGATTTGCCCAAGCTCAACGTTCTTGCTAACATAATCAATAATAGCGGCGACAGAATCGGCGTTGCATCGAATCTTAATTATAATGAGCTTTACCGCATTTTGAAGCAGATTGAGTGGATTTGCGGAACAAAGATGAATAGCGATATCGAAAATGCCGTTGCCGATTTTGCAGATTCCGACCAGCCGATGCTTGCTTCTGACGATTCGCTCGAAACTGTATCCGCCGCTGTTAAAAAGCTCGGATACGACCTGTCGGAAGAAGATTATGTCAAGGTTTATGACGAGTTTAAGCGCCTTGCCGAAAGAAAAAAGGTCGGCTCGAAGGAACTTGACGCCATCGTCGCAAGCACCGCACTTCAAGTACCGCCCACATATAAGGTGGTCAGCTACGTTATCAATACCGGAAATATCGTTTCGGCTTCGGCTCAAATCACACTCGAAAAGGGCGGCGAAGAAATTTCCGCAATCAGTATGGGTGACGGCCCCGTTGACGCTTCCTTCAAGGCGATTGAACAGATTATCGGTTGCCATTTCGAGCTTGACGATTTCCAGATTCAGTCGGTCACCGAGGGCAGAGAGGCCGTCGGCTCGGCTATTGTCCGCCTTCGTCACAATGGAAAGCTCTTTTCAGGCAACGGAATTTCCACCGACATTATCGGTTCATCGATAAAGGCGTACATCAACGCAGTTAACAAGATTGTTCACGAGGAGTGCTAATATGAAACTTTCTTTTTCAACAAAGGGATGGCACGGAAGAAGCTTTGACGAATTTTGCCAGATGGCAAAGGAGCTCAGATTTTCCGGCATCGAACTTCATAATATAAATAACCGCCTCTTTACCGATAAGGAGAGCGTGTTTCAGGATTATTCGGCTTCGTCGACCCTGCGTAAGCTGTACGAAATGAAGCTGACAATCCCTTGTATTGATAGTATTTGCGATCCTGCGGATAAGTCCACTCACGACGAGGCGATTGCCGAAATCACCGAATGTATCCGCATAGCAAAGAATTTGCATATTCCGAATATCCGCATTCACGCATCCGAGCACGATGCCGACGATATGGAAACGGTCGAAGCATTCTGCGCCGAAATTCTGCCTACTGCTGAAAAAGAGGGAATCACCCTCCTTTTCGAAACAAGCGGACTTTTCTGCGACACGGCAAAGCTGCGTGATTTGCTCGAGCGTTTTGCTTGTGATAGAGTAGCGGCACTTTGGGATATGTATTCACCCTATTTTATTGCCAACGAAGCACCCGAAAAGACGATAGAAAATCTCGGTGCATACGTTAAGCACATTCATATCAAGGATGCCGTCCGTACCGCTAACGGAACCGAGTTTTGTCTGATGGGCGAGGGTGAATTGCCCGTAAACGAGATGATTTTGGCTCTCCGCTCGGTCAATTACGACGGATTTATTTCGCTCGAATGGACACCCGATTGGTGCAAGGAACTCGACGATTTAGAGATTGTCCTCTCCCAGTTTGAAAACTATATGAGCCAGTTCTCCGACACGTCAAAGTCGGACAACAGCTTGTATTACAATAACGCACACACAGGAAAATACGTGTGGAAAAAGGATTTGCTCATTGATTGTACTTTCTCTGAGGTTCTCGACCGTATGGTTGAGGAGTTTCCCGACCGACTTGCGTTTAAGTACACAACCCTCGATTATACCCGCACATATTACGAATTCCGTAAGGACGTCGATACCTTTGCACGTTCACTCATTTCACTCGGTGTAAAACCGGGTCACCACGTAGCCGTTTGGGCTACAAACGTACCCCAGTGGTACATTGCCTTCTGGGCAGTGACAAAGATTGGCGCTGTATTGGTATCGATGAACACCGCGTATAAGATTCACGAGGCAGAGTATCTGCTCAAACAGTCGGATACACATACGCTCATTTTGGTTGACGGTTTCCGCGATTCAAACTATGCCGCAACTATCGCCGAGCTTTGTCCCGAACTCGAAAATACCGAGTCAGGTCAGCCGCTTCATAGCCGCCGCTTGCCTTTCTTGCGCAACGTAATCACAGTTGGCTTTAAGCAAAAGGGTTGCATTACCTGGGAGGAAGCGATCGAACGTGCCGATATGGTACCGGTTGAGGAGGTTTACCGCCGTGCCGCCGCCGTTGATAAGGACGACGTTTGCAATATGCAGTACACCTCGGGTACAACCGGCTTCCCGAAGGGAGTTATGCTTACCCATTACAATGTTGTCAATAACGGAAAGTGTATCGGCGACCGTATGGACCTTTCGACAGCCGACCGTATGATGATTCAGGTGCCGATGTTCCACTGCTTCGGAATGGTACTCGCTATGACCGCGTCAATGACTCACGGCGTTACCTTACTTCCGTTGCCCTACTATGCGCCAAAGCCGGCACTTGCCTGCATCAATGACGAGAGGATAACCGCATTCCACGGTGTTCCTACCATGTTTATCGCAATGCTTGAGCACGAGGACTTTGCAAAGACTGACTTCTCATATATGCGTACCGGAATTATGGCGGGAAGCCCCTGTCCCATCTCGGTTATGCGCGACGTAATTGATAAGATGAATATGAAGGAAATCACCATCGTTTACGGCCAGACCGAAGCGTCACCCGGTTGCACAATGAGTTCGACCGATGACTCTATCGAGGTGCGCGTCGGAACGGTAGGCAGAGCCCTTCCCGAAATCGAATGTAAAATCATCAATCCTGAAACGGGCGAGGATTGTCCCGACGAGGTAACGGGCGAATTTGTTGCCCGCGGGTACAATATAATGAAGGGATATTATAAAATGCCCCGAGCTACCGCCGCCGCTATCGATAAGGACGGCTGGTTGCATACGGGCGACCTTGCATGTCGCACAGCCGAGGGCAACTATCGTATCACAGGTCGACTCAAGGATATGATTATCCGCGGCGGTGAAAACATTTATCCGAAGGAAATTGAGGAATTTATCTATACTCATCCGAAGGTAAAGGACGTTCAGGTAATCGGTGTCCCCGACGAACAGTATGGCGAAGAAATTATGGCCTGCATTATCTTAAAGGACGGCGAGGAAATGACCGAACCCGAAATGAAGGAATATATCAACGCCCATATGGCTCGTCATAAGGTGCCGCGTTACATCGACTTTGTAACCGAATTCCCTATGAACGTTGCGGGTAAAATCTTAAAGTACAAGATGCGCGAGGACGCTATTAAAAAGCTCGGACTCCAAAAGGCAAATTCAATCGAAACCGCATAAATAAAAAAGCATTGACCAATCGGTCAATGCTTTTTTAATATCAAAATCTAATTATTTATAAAGGGGATACTTTGCGCAAATTTCGGCAACGCTCTGCTTAATGTAATCCTGCTTGTTATCAAAGTCAGAGATAGCAAGAGCAATAAGCTCACCAATCTTTGTGAAATCGTCAACGCCGAGACCTCTCGAAGTAGCGGCAGGAGTACCTACGCGGATACCACTAGTGATAAAGGGACTTTCGGGGTCGTTGGGAATTGCATTTTTGTTTGTTGTGATGTTCACAGCGTCCAGACGGTGTTCAAGTTCCTTACCTGTAACGCCTGTGCCGCGAAGGTCTAGGAGAATGAGGTGATTATCGGTACCGCCCGAAACGATGTTGATGTTATGTGCCTTTAACGAAGCGGCAAGCGCCTGCGAGTTGTCGATAATGCGCTTCTGATAAGCCTTGAATTCGTCGGTAAGTGCCTCGCCGAATGAAACTGCCTTTGCAGCGATAACGTGCATCAAAGGACCGCCCTGCATTCCCGGGAAAATAGCCTTGTCGATTGCCTTTGCATACTTTTCTTTGCAGAGGATCATACCGCCACGGGGACCGCGAAGTGTCTTATGTGTAGTAGTTGTAACAACGTCGGCGTACTGAACGGGATTGATGTGGAGACCTGCGGCAACGAGACCTGCGATGTGAGCCATGTCAACCATCATGATTGCGCCAACCTCGTCACAGATGTCGCGAATGATGTCAAAGCGGATTTCGCGCGGATATGCAGAAGCACCCGAAACGATGAGCTTCGGCTTGCATTCAACAGCAATTCTTCTCATTTCGTCATAATCAATATATCCCTCATCATTTACGCCGTAGGGAACAAAGTTGTAATTCTTACCCGATGCGTTAACAGGTGAACCGTGCGTCAAATGTCCGCCGTGAGCGAGGTTCATACCCATAACGGTGTCGCCATTCTCAACGAGTGCAAAGTAAACGGCAAGGTTTGCCTGAGCACCCGAGTGCGGCTGAACGTTAGCGTGTTCTGCGCCAAAGAGCTTTTTAGCTCTATCGCGAGCAATATCCTCAACAATGTCAACGCACTGGCATCCGCCGTAGTAACGCTTTGAGGGATACCCTTCGGCATACTTGTTTGTCAGAACCGAGCCCATAGCAGCCATAACGGCAGGAGAAACAAAGTTTTCCGATGCGATAAGCTCAATATTTGCCTGCTGACGTTTGAGTTCGAGATCCATTGCGTCAGCTACTTCGTTGTCATAGTTTTTGACAAAGCTGATTGTGTCTAAGTAATCCTGATACATTTTTCTTTCTCCCTTTATTTCAAATTATTTAAAAACTCTTTTATCGCCGTTTCATCTCTTGAATCGGGTGTGCCGTTTGCTTTATAAAGCGACCAATTTTCGATGCTTTCGGCCGATTCGCCGGGTGCCAAGTCATAAATCTGACTTAAGCTTTCGAGCTCGAGAATATTTTTGTCTGTGTATGTTTCAAAGTTTACGTTGTTGTCGGGATAGGTAACGCCGTCCTTGTAATCGAATCGGCAGACAAAAACGTCGTCGCCGAGAATATAAGCGGCAAATCCGTTTTGATTATCTGTGCCGAGCTTAAAGGGACCGTTGGCATTTTTATCCTGACGTACTGTAATGTATTCGTGACCGAAATAGAATCGGTCGTCGGTTACGTTTGAATAGGGCCAAAGTGAAATGATTCTGTTGGCTAAAAGGCCGGTATCGTGTGTATTCTGGGGAATAATTTCCATACCACCGCTATTAAGCACCGAAATACCCCAAAGTGAGCACTGACGATTAACGTTGTTTGTATTCTTAACCCTGTGAATGACCTTCATATCAGGGGCATTGTCGACCATCTGAACTTCGATTTGAAGCTGAACCTTGTTTCCAATCTGCTCATTCGGGGTAAAAATGGCACCATTATCGGTGATTTCGTATTTTACCTCGTCGTTGTCGGGGTAATATGTTTCGGGCGAACTTTCTGGTGTGAGCCAGAGTCGATGACCGCCATAGATATACCATGTGGCCGATTCGTAATAATATTCATCATATTTTTCGCCG
>JAFOCH010000102.1 GCA_017381395.1 Clostridia bacterium | reverse complement strand
GTTGGCAGGGACGATGTCGATGTTTTCAAATTCGGTTTTTATCACCGCAGCTTCGACCGAGGCCCCTTCACAAAGCAGGTTATAGCTCGAAATCGTCAACTTTCGCTTATCTATACCGTATCCGCTCGTAGAGTTTCCCTGTGGGTCAATGTCGATGAGAAGCACCTTTTTGCCCAGTTTACCGAGACCGGCAGTCAGATTAACGGCGGTTGTCGTCTTTCCGACGCCGCCCTTTTGATTAACACAAGAAATTACCTTTCCCAAAGCAAAATCCGCCTTTTCGTGTATGTTTTTCACTAAATTAAAGCCGCTTTGCTTACAAAAACGGCAAATTTTCATATGATTTATACATTATAACATAGTATTAGTTAAATGAAAAGGGGAAAAGCCGAAAAAATTTGAACAAAAAACCGCCCAAAAAATCTACCATTTGACGCCGTGTACCCGCCAACTGCCGCTATTGTTTCACGTGAAACAATCCCACGCATTTTCACTACAGTACCTTACTGTTTCACGTGAAACAATAGAAAAACTCGGGTTTGGGTATAAAAAAGCTCCCATCAATTTCTCAATGGGAGCACAGGGGCAATTTATTATTAACAAACGGGTTATCGGGCTAACCTTCGTTTGCTATAGCTGTGAAACTATGCTTTGGTAATCTGATGCAGATAGGACAGCATAAAAACCGCCGCCCATATATGCAACATCATCGATGGCTATTATTTTGCTTTTTTGACTATAAGTAAAATTAACAACGCAATTGCAATTATAACTTCTTGCGGTTTGCGCCATAAGTCTTTTAAGGTCGTTGAGATTTTTAAGCTGTGCACCAAAACCACCTACACGAGTTTCAGCGTTGTAGCATTTTTGCGCTCTCGGGTGGTCGCCTTCGATGAAAATAATGCCATCAAAAACAGTTACATAGGCCATAGTTTATAATTTCCTTTCGAGAATTGAAACGAACTCCTGTCGAGCGGCACCAAAGCCGGCAATATCGGCGGTTGCGCAGCCAATTACTCTCCAACCTTGCTGAGCGTATGCGTTAAGCGCATGCTCTAAATTCGCGGGGTCAAATTTGCCGGAAAACCATTTATCCTTCTGGGTTAGTACTTTATACTCATATCTTTCCTGGGTGACAGGTGCAGCCGTGTTTGTATTAAAGTCGAAATCCTTTCCTACTGAGGAAGTAGTAGTTGCTACAGGTGGTTGAACTGGAGCGGGCTCTTCAATTTCGAGTGGAATTCCGCAGGTCATACAGAAGTTGGTGTCGTCGGGTGCTCGATATCCGCAGTTTTTACAAATTTTCATGTTATGCTCTCCCTTTTTTTATAATAAAGATATTAAATAAATATTTTATACCTTTAATATAAATATAGCAGTTACGGGAGATTATGTCAATAAAAGGAAATAGATTTTACTAAAAATCAGTTAAATTTATTTGTTTCAAATTTTAAGTGCTGTGTTTATCAAGTCGTAGCAGATTTTTTGACTTTGGTCACCTTTTCTCACAAATCAAAGCGTAGCTGTTCGGCTTTTTGCCGTTCCTTGCGCTTTTCCTTCGGGATAATGACGGTGTACCGAATATATGAATCGTTCTCTACCTTGTCTGCACGAGCGTCCAAACCGCTCCGCCTAATCGTGTCAACCGCCTTTGTCAGTGTGTTGACGTAAATGCGAAAGTCGCGTATCACGTGTTCGCGAATTATCGGCGGTTTTTGGTTAAAGGGCGGCTGCGGCTCCTCCTCGGGCGGATTCATCAGGCATTCAATCATTTCCTCGGCCTCGCGAGCCGACAGCTGCTTTGAAATGATTTGGTTGAGGGCATCGTCCCTTTCTTTATCCTCGACTAGTCGCAAAAGGGCCCTCGCGTGGCTTTCAGACAGCCCTGCGGCAACGATTCGTGCCTTTTGATCGTTGTTTAGCCGCAATAACCGTAGCTTGTTTGCAATGGTCGATTGCGATTTGCCTAGTCGCACCGCCGTTTCGTATTGACTGAGTCCCCATTCGTTCATCAGTGCGCGAATTCCCTCGGCCTCCTCGAACAAATTAAGGTCGCGGCGTTGCAAATTCTCTATCAGCGACAAAAAGGCGGCCTTTCGGTCGTCGGCAACCTGAACGACGCAGGGAACCTCACGTAATCCCGCAAACTTTGCCGCGCGAAGCCGCCTTTCACCAGCTATCATTTCGTAGCTGCCGTCCTCGCGTTTACGCACGCAAAGTGGCTGAATAATCCCGTTTTTTCTAATCGAGTCGGCAAGTCCCATCAATTCCCGCTCGTCAAATTCACGTCGCGGTTGAAAGGGGCTTTGGCGAATCTGCGACAGGGGAAGCGAAACGAGTCGCAACCCTTTATTCCGTGTAATAAATATAAAAATGCACCGCCTTTCGTATAATTCGATTATAAGGCGGTGCTTTATCAACTTTATAGCCAATTATGTATGTGATTTTTTGTTTTTTTAGCCGATTAGAGCGGCTTTTTTGCAATTTTTGCAGAAACTCGGGGATAACTTGTCGGAGTATGGGTGATTTTTTCGACGGTGAGTATACATCTTTCGCTTCCGTCGGCGAGTGTAAGGGAGGTTGCTCCTGCGCTCTTTCCGCCCATAATCTTGATGGCATTTTGCGCCGATTTAAGCTCGTCCTCGGCACTCGGTCCTTTCATCGCAATAAATTTGCCTCCAACCTTGACAAAGCCGAGACAGTATTCCGACAATAAATTCATCGCCGCAACGGCTCGTGCCACGGCAAAATCGTATTTTTCGCGAAGCTCGGGCTTTACCGCCGCCTCTTCTGCGCGAGCGTGTAGCGTGTTTACCTCCACGCCAAGCTCGTTTGCTGCCGCGTTGAGAAATGTGATGCGCTTATTGGTTCCGTCGAGCAGGGTAATATCCATATCGGGACGGGCAATTTTGAGCGCAAGTCCGGGGAATCCCGCACCGCTTCCAACGTCGATCAGACGGGCATTTTCCTGCGGCTTTACTGCCGAAAGGAAGGTGAGCGAATCGGCAAAATGCCTTGTCACAACGGCACTCGGCTCGGTAATGGCCGTCAAATTCATTTTTTCATTCCATTCGATTAAAATACGCGCGTAGGCGTCAAATCTTTCGGCGGCAAGGTCGTCAATTTCGACGCCAAAATCGGCACATTCTCGTTTAAGCTGGTCGATGTCGATTATCATGATTTTCCTCCTTGCTTGTCGAGCCAAATGAGCAAAACGGTGATGTCGGCAGGGTTTACACCCGAAATTCCGACCGCCTGACCGATGCTTGCAGGACGTATTTTTTCGAGCTTTTCGGCCGCTTCAAGTCGAAGCCCCGTAATCTCGGAATAGTTGATATTATCAGGAATTAAGCGCCTTTCGAGTCGGCGAAGCTCGTTCGCCTGGGCAAGCTGCTTTTTGATATAACCTGCGTACTTAATCTCGATTTCCGCCTTTTCCACTACGTCAAAGGGAAGCTCGGGTCGCTCCTTGTCAAATTCGGCGAGACAGGCGTAATCAATCTGCGGTCGGCGGATAAGCTCGGCAAGGTGAACGCCGCCATCGACTGCCGATGTTTCACGTGAAACAAGCATTTCGTTTAGCGCATCAGACGGCGGAATTACCGTCTTTTTAAGGCGCTCGATTTCGGCCTCTTTTTGCGCCATTCGGTCAAGGTAACGCTCCCAAGTGGTATCGTCAACAAGTCCAAGCTCACGTCCTCGCGGCATTAAACGCTCGTCGGCGTTATCCTGACGGAGAATGAGTCGGTATTCCGAGCGCGAGGTCATCATTCTGTATGGGTCGGTGCATCCCTTTGTCACAAGGTCGTCAATGAGCGTGCCGATATACGAGGACGACCGCTCCAAAATAAACGGCTCCTTACCCAATACTAAATGGGCCGCGTTAATTCCCGCGACCAGTCCTTGTGCCGCCGCTTCTTCATATCCTGACGAGCCGTTAAACTGTCCTGCGCCAAAAAGTCCGCTCAGCCCCTTAAATTCGAGGGTTGCTTTAAGTGCGGTCGGGTCAACGCAATCGTATTCGATGGCGTAAGCGGTTCGCATAAACTTTACATTTTCGAGTCCCGGAATACTGCGGTACATTTCAATCTGCACCTGCTCGGGCAGGGAGGAGGACGCTCCTTGCAAATACATTTCCTCGGTATTCAGGCCGCACGGCTCGATAAAAAGCTGATGGCGCGGCTTATCAGGAAATCGCATAATTTTGTCCTCTAAGCTCGGGCAGTAGCGAGGGCCTACACCCTCGATTGCACCGCTATAAAGTGGCGAATACTGTATGTTTTCGGTGATTATTCTGTTAGTCTCCGCGTTGGTATAAGTAACGTGGCAAATTGCTTTATTTTGCGGAGGAGTGGTGTGCGAATATGAAACGGGAGAGGTGATTTCGTCCCCCGGCTGTTCCTCTAATTTAGAAAAATCGATTGATGCGCGGTGGATTCGTGCAGGCGTCCCCGTCTTAAATCTGCGCAAGGGGAGTCCGAGCAGTTTAAGCGATTTTGCAAGCTCGGTTGCAGCAAACATTCCGTCGGGGCCGCCCTCGTAGGATACGTCACCGATATAAATTCGACCGCCGAGGAAGGTGCCGGTCGCGATAATGACCGCCTTTACCTCGTGGATTGCGCCAAGCTGGGTTTTTACCTGCCAAACGCCGTCCTGCTTTTTAATTTCGGTAATCTCGGCCTGACGGACGTCTAAATTCGGTTGCTTTTCGAGCACCGATTTCATATATCCGCTGTATTCGCGTCGGTCGATTTGGGCGCGAAGGGAATGCACGGCGGGACCCTTTCCGCGATTGAGCACACGGTACTGGATAAGCGTAGCGTCGGTCGCCTTTCCCATTTCGCCGCCGAGAGCATCAATCTCACGCACAAGATGTCCCTTTGCCGTGCCGCCAATCGACGGGTTGCAGGGGCAGTTGCCCACCCAGTCCATACTGATTGTGAAAATTATGGTTTTACAGCCGAGCTTGGCGGCGGCAAGTGCGGCTTCGATTCCCGCGTGACCGGCGCCGATGACGGCTACGTCATATTTTTCTGAAATATAATCCATTCAAAAATGCCTTCCTGACATTGTAATTTACATTTATTTACAGTTTGCGACAAAAAGCGTCACAATACAAGTCGATTTGTCGGTGGTTTGAGCAAAAACCCCTTACTTTCCGACACAGAAGGTGCTAAACACCTCGTCCACAATATTGTCGCTAACCCTTTCGCCCGAAAGCTCGCACAGTGCCGCAATTGCATCGTCGAGCATTACTCCAACCGCGTCAAAGGTCAGCCCGAATTCGAGGGTAGAAATGGCTTCATCCAGGGCGGATTTTGCCCTTTCGGCGCAGTCACGCTGACGCTCGGTGGTCATCATGGCGCAGGTCGGGTCGAGCCCGTCCATGCCTGAAACAGAAAGGATTGCTTCCTCGATTTTGTCGGCGTTTTCGCCTGATTTGGCCGATAAAACGACCGTGTTTTTGATAACCGAGGAGATAACCTCGGTATCAATCTTCAGCCCGAGATCGCATTTGTTTATCACGGCGATTGCACGGCGACCCTTTAGCTTCTTTATAAGCGAAAGGTCATCTTTGCTAACCGGCTCGGAGCCGTCAAAAACGGCTATAACGAGAGCCGCTGTTTCGATGCGATGTTTGGCCATTTCGACGCCGATTTTTTCCACACGGTCGTCGGTTTCATGTAGTCCTGCGGTGTCCTGGAGCCGAAGCTTTACACCGCCGACCGAAACGCTTTCCTCGACAATGTCGCGGGTCGTACCCGCAACGTCGGTTACAATCGAGCGGTCAACGCCGCAAAGCAAATTCATAAAGGTTGATTTACCAACGTTTGGTCTGCCGACGATGACGGTGTCGATGCCTTCGCGCATAATTTTACCCCTGTCAAAGTCGCAGATGAGCCGATTAAGCTGCTTTTGCGCCCATTTGAGCCCCGAATAAAGCTCGTCGTAGCTTACCTCGGGTACGTCCTCGTCGGGAAAATCAACCCACGCCGAAAGATGCGCCGAAAGAGCCGTCAGCTCCCCTTTTATCTCGTCGATTTGGCGAAAAAGCATCCCTTCGCGACCCGAAAGAGCGGCCGAATGTTCAAGCTCCGACTGAGCACCGATGAGCGACATGACCGATTCGGCTGCCGAAAGGTCCATTTTGCCGTTTTCAAACGCGCGTCGGGTAAATTCGCCTGCCCGAGCGAGTCGAGCTCCTGCGGAAATGAGAGCCGCCAGAGTCCTTTTGAGGATATAAACGCTGCCGTGACAGGTCAGCTCCACGGCATTTTCGCCCGTAAAGGAATGAGGCGCCCTGAAATTCAGAGCAACCACCTCGTCAATATCCCCTTTTTTATCAAAAACGTGGCCGTAAAGGGCCGAATATCCGCTAATTTCGGTGAGCTTTTTGCCGCTGACCGAGCGAAAAACGAGGTCGGCAATTTCGGCGGCATTTTCGCCCGAAACACGAATTACGCCAAGTCCCGCCGACATAAGCGGCGTCGAAATGGCGGCAATTACCTCGCTCATACCTTTATCCTCATTGAAATATCGAATGCCTCGACCGAATGTGTGAGTGCGCCGACCGAAATAATGTCAACGCCCGTTTCGGCGATAGCACGAATTCTTTCCTCGGTGACGTTGCCCGACGCTTCGGTAAGGGCTCGTCCGTCAACGATTTTGACCGCTTCACGCATGGTGTCGCAGTCCATATTATCCAGCATGATAACCTCGCAACCGCTATCAACCGCCTCGCGAACCTCGTCCAGATTACGCGTTTCAACCTCGATTTTTACCATGTGACCCAGTCGGCTTCGAAGCTGCTGCACGGTGGCGGTAATTCCGCCGCCTGCATCGATGTGGTTATCCTTTAACATTGCGCCGTCCGAAAGGTTAAAGCGGTGATTCTTTCCACCGCCGCAGGTAACGGCATATTTCTGAAGGGCTCTGAGCCCCGGTAAAGTCTTTCTCGTGTCGGTGACAGAGGCATTTGTTCCTTCGCAAAGGTCAACAAGACGACCTGTTGCCGAGGCAATTCCCGACATGTGCTGAATGAGGTTGAGCGCAGTTCTCTCCCCTGTAAGCAGAGAAAGCGTACTACCGTTCATTTCGGCGATGATGTCACCCTTTTTGATGCGGTCGCCGTCGCGAAAATGCGCCGTAAAGCTAACCGAGTCGTCGATAAGCTCGAATACCCTTTTAGCTACGTCGATTCCGCAAAGCACACCGTCCGCCTTAGAAACAAAATAGGCGTCGGTAATTTTATCCTTGTCGATAAGGAGCGAGGAGGTGGTGTCGATGTAATTGATGTCCTCCTTGAGCGCCGTCTTGATAATATCGTCGATATAGAATTGAAGTAATGCCATAGTAAAATGTCACCTCATAAAATATTTTGGTGTATGCTTGTGATCGTCTGTCACAGAGTTTGCGTTTTGCTGAGCTGTCTGCCCTGAGCCGTCCATTTGCCTTGCCCCGAGCCGCTCTTTACCCTGCCGCTCCTTAAATCGCGGCTCTCAGTATGATTTCGGCTACCTTCGAAAGACTTCTTGCCTCCACAAGCTGTGGCGTCACAGCAAAGCCGCCCTTTTCGATTCGGTCGTTGATTTCCTTTATCTTGCGAAGCCCCTTCTCAGCGGCATTCGGGTCGGGAATAACGAAATAAGCGCGTTGCATAATATCGCGTACTGTTGTACGCATACCCGTCGGCAGCGGAGCTCCGCCAAGCGAAAGGGTTGCGCGAATATCACCGCAAAAATCTCTGTCGCGGCGGCTATTGATATGCTCAGCGGCACGTCGGCCGAAAACGAGCGCTTCAAGCAATGAATTTGATGCGAGTCGATTCTTTCCGTGTACGCCGGTGTGGCTACATTCGCCTGCCGCATATACGCGGTCGAGTCGCGTTTTTGAATTAAGGTCGACGTCGATTCCGCCCATCAGATAGTGCTGACAGGGGAATACGGGAATCGGGTCCTTTGTGATGTCCACCCCTTCGAGTAGGCATCTCTGGTGAATCATCGGGAATCGGTCAAGCAGAAATTCGCGCGACCGATGGGTAATATCGAGGTAAAAATGCTCGTTTCCCATTCGTCTGGATTCGAGGATAACTGCATTTGATACAACGTCGCGCGGTGCAAGCTCGAGTCGCTCGTCGTATCGGTGCATAAATCGTTTTCCCTCGCAGTTAAGCAGGTATGCGCCCTCGCCTCTGACCGCTTCGCTGATTAAAAATCGCTCTCTGCCTTCCTTTGAGGCAAAGGCGGTGGGGTGAAACTGAACATAGTGCAGATTACTGATTTTTGCCCCCATGAAGTAGGCGGCAGTAATGCCGTCACCCGTTGCGATTGCTGAATTTGTGGTGTATTTATATACGCGACCGATACCGCCCGTTGCAATGATTACAAAGGAGGAACCGACCGCCTTTATCCCGTCGGGAGTGATAAATTCGGTGATCACGCCGCTGTCGCATTCCTGCATATTCGCCATGTGACATTCGGTCGCAATGTCGACGTTTTTGCGGCTCTTTACCTCGTTGACGAGGGCAACCATAATGGCGTCACCCGTCGAATCCTTGCGATGAATGATGCGGTTTCGCGAATGTCCGCCCTCGAGGGTCATGTGTAATTCGCCGTTTTCTTCTCTATCCCATGCGATGTCGGTGTCGAGCAGTCGGCGCAGGTCGTCGGGCCCCTCTTTTACAAGCACCTCGACCGCCTGTCTGCGATTTTGGTGCTGACCGGCAATCATGGTATCCTCGATATGCAGGTCGAAGCTATCGTTTTGAAGGTCGAGGACCCCCGCAACACCACCCTGTGCGAGTGATGAATTGCATAAATTAAGCTCCTTTTTTGCCGCAACGAGCACCTTTGTATTGCTGTCGAGGTTTAGCGCGGCATAAAGCCCTGCAATTCCACCGCCTATGATGACCACGTCATACTGATTTTTCATTAAATTACCGCCTTTATTTTCCGAGTCGAAGCATTTCGTCAATGCTTTTCTTTGCTCTGAGTCGGTTTTCTTCCGGTATTTCTATTACCTCGCCGCCCTGTCCCGAAATTGCAGCCCATAAAGCTGTCAGTCCGGTGTATTTCATATCCTTGCACACCATCTTTTCGGGTGCAAGCTGATAGAATTTACGCTTTGGATAGCGGAGAGTCAGGTAATCATATACACCGCATTCGGTGCCGATGATGATTTCGCGGTTATGGTTCTTTTTACAATAGTCGATGATTCCGCTGGTCGCACCAACGTAATCGGCGAGAGCGACTACCTCGGCAGGAGCTTCGGGATGCACGGCAAAGAGTGCCAGCGAATGCTCCTGTTTTAAGAGTAATACGTCGTTGGGTGTAAGCTGATT